>JBMTJR010000134.1:0-6400 GCA_049438565.1 Kiritimatiellia bacterium | reverse complement strand
GGAGGGGGGGCGAATTTTTCACCCTGCATCTGCTGGGACTGCCTTTGCTGTTCCTGCTGCATGCCTGGTTCAATCTGGGCTGCGCCATGCTGCTGAGCGCGATGAATGTGTATTACCGGGACACCCAGCACTTGGTGGGCGTTCTGTTGAGTGCCCTGTTTTTTATGAGTCCGGCCATGTATGATCTGGATTTTGTCACCCGGCTGGCCGGGGAGATGCATCCGATGATCATGAATCTGTATGCGCTGAACCCCATGGCCGGAATTCTCTCCGCCTACCGCTGGGCCTTTCTTCCCGGCACCCCGTTTCCCCAGAGTCCCTGGCTCTGGGCCGGGATGGCCTGGCCGCTGCTCTTCACCCTGTTGGCCGGCGTGATTTTCCGCCGGGCCCAACGCAACTTTGCGGATTTTGTCTGATGAATTACGCGATCGAAGCCGAAAATCTTGGCAAATGCTACACGCTCCGCGGACTGGGTCCGCAGACCCTTTTCGGTTCCATTCACCGGGCGGTGACCCGTCAGCCGCCCCGGATCTTCTGGGCGATCCGCAACGCGGACTTCAAGATCCCCAAAGGCTGTACGGTCGGAGTGATCGGCCCCAACGGCGCAGGGAAAAGCAGTACCCTGGGACTGGCGGCCGGAACCATTACTCCCACCGAGGGACGGATCCGCGCCGAGGGGCGTATTTCCTCTCTGCTCGAACTGGGTGCCGGTTTTCATCCCGATCTGACCGGCCGTGAGAATGTGTACCTCAACGCCGCGCTGCTGGGCATTCCCCGGGAGGATATCCGCAAACGCTTCGATGCGATTCTGGATTTCAGCGGACTGCATGCCTTTATCGACCAGCCGGTGAAAAACTATTCCAGCGGCATGTATGTCCGGCTCGGATTTGCGGTGGCCACAGAGGTGGATCCGGACATTCTGTTGGTGGACGAGGTGCTGGCGGTGGGGGATATTTCCTTTCAGCTGAAATGTCTGGACCGGATCCGTCAGTTTCAGAAAAAAGGCAAAACCCTGATGTTTGTCTCGCATGCGCTGCAGACGGTGGAGGAGTTTTGCGACGAGGCTTTTCTCATTCACAAAGGAGACCTGGTGCAGAAAGGGCCGCCGGCGGATGTGATCCTGGAAATGATCCGCAACTATTCCGGGGAGGGGGGAACCATTTACGCTCAGGAATTCGGGAGCCGCGAAGTGGAGATCACCGATGTCAAACTGATCAATTCCGAAGGAGAGGAGTCGCCGCGCTTCGAAAGCGGACGCGCCCTGACCATCCAAATCGAATACCTCGCGCATCAGACGGTTGAAAAGCCGGTGTTCGGATACAGTTTGAAAACCGCCAATGGCATGTATCTCTACGGAACCAACACCCAGCTGGAAAAATGCGGAAAAGAAATTCTGAACCCCGGCCCGGGGATTCAGCGCATTCATCTCGACCCGCTACTGATCCGGGAGGGCAATTATTTTCTCAGCCTCTCCATTCATTCCTGGGATCACGCAACCCAGTTCCACCGCCGGGAGGACTGGTATCCCTTCTCCGTCCGCAACCGCACCGATGCGCCGGGAATGGTGACGCTGCCCACCCGCTTTGAGGACTGACCCGAAGGGTGCCTGCTCAAAAATTCTGGAGTGCGGCCGCTTGCTGCCGCTTTGGGGGCGAAGCAGCTTGCTGCAAGCGGGAATAAGCGTGGTGCATTTCTACAGCATTGTCAAAAATAGCGCAGTCAAATTGTTTTGTTTTGCCACAAAGGGGCGCAAAAGTTTTCGACCCCTATAGCCCCGCTCTGAAACGCTCCGTATCTGAAAGGACGAGGTGAGTTTATGAAAGAGGTCATCTGAATGATCTCAAAAAATACGCAGCCAATTTTCTTATTCGTTTCATTACGGGGCTATAGGGGTTGAAATTTTCGCGCCCTTTCGTGGCTGCAGTTTAATATTTCTTCCTCTACTACCCTCAGGACGGAAGCAAGCTTCCTTCGAAAAAGCGGCAGCAAGCAGCCGCACTCCAAAAAAATAAAGTCTGACCCTTATTTGATCCGGTAGAGGCGCTGTCCGGGTTGATCCACCACCCGGTACGCGAGCGAATCCAGCCAGCTTTCCCACTCCGTAGGAATCGCGAACATTTTCCGTTCCCGGGGGCCCAGCGCAATCCAGTCCAGCCGCAAACCCAGAATCTCCGCCGCAAGTTCTTCGGGAGAACCGGCCTCATACAGTGGTTTTAAATCGGGATGCGGGGTTCCCGGGCGCCACTGCATCTGATGTCCCCGCCAGCCCAGAATCGTATTGCCTGCGGTCCAGGTGCCCAGTCGACTGCTGAAGGAATCGTAACTGGTTCCCGGGGCCTCGGCAATGCGGTCTCCGGGTTGAATCAGGCGGTTGGCGGTTTCCAGAACCTTCCGCTCTGCCGGGGAGTACACACTCCAGGCATTCAGATTTTGCCGTGGGGAGCGAAGAGCCTGTCCGCTCAGCCGGACCGCGTAGGAAAGTCCGGGCAGCAGAAACAGGAGCAGCAGAAGCCGGCCCGCGTGTCTTTGCGGACCGGGAGCCCGGAGCAGACGGGTCCAGCCCACCGCGGCCAACAGTCCCATCAGAATCCATATCTGATAATAGACCTTAAACACGGTGTTCATCCGGTTCTGGAAAACATCCTGAAGAAAAACCAGTTCTGCCACGGCAAACATCCCGGCCAGCAGCAAAGCCAATGCGCAGAGAAAGCCGGGGCGTTTCCGGGAAATCAGCGGGAGAAGTCCCGGCACCAGAAACCCGAACACTTTGAGAAATTCAGTCAAAGACGTGCGTCCACCCTGATTCAGCATCAATTGCAGATCCGGTCCGCCGCTTCGAAGCGGAAACAGCAGCAGAAGTCCGCACAGCGCTCCGCCGCCCAGGGACAAAAGTTCTTTGGCCGACAGCTTTCGCGGGCGGAAAAACAGACAAAGCAGAAGCAGAGCCAGCACGGTGGGGAGCTGCCAGGGATTGATCCGCCAACTGAGGAACAGAAGCAGACAGGGCAGCAGGGCCGCCGCCGGACGGATTCGGCGGATGCGCATCAGATTCAGACTGCTGAGCAGGGAAAACAGCAGAAAAGGAATCCCGATCAGGTGCGCATGGTTGTCACCGAGCCAGAAACTGAAAAAAGGGAATTCGGTGATCAGAGGAAAATCGCCGTCCTGCAGGACCCGACTGGCCTGCCACCACCACCAGGGTTCTGTGGGGGTTTTGAGCGCGGAGAAAAATCCCTGTGGGGTGGAGACAAAACAAACCAGGGCGAGGGCGATCCATCCCGCCTGACGGCCGGATCTGTGGAGGGAAAGTTCTGCCAAGGCTTTTGCAGATTGAAATACCAGCAGACCGGTCAGGGCGAACCAGATGATCTGAGTCAGATTTACGGAAACCTGTACGGGCAGTCCAAGCAGGCTGCCCACAAAGCTCAGCGCCTGATGCCCATCAGCGTAGTAAGTGGCAGGCTCTCCGCCGAACCAGGCATCGCGGATAGGCGGAGAATCCGCAGCTGCGGCAGCCCGCATCCACATCACATCCATCGGCTGTTCGGTATGGGTTACCCCCGGCGCGGCGGCACGGATCAGCGCCCAGTACCAGAAAAGCAGGGCAAACAGGATCCATCCCTCCACAAAAGAGGCGCGCATCCTGGCCCGGGTTCCGGGGCTGGGCCTTGCTTTTCGCAGGCCGAAATGACCGCCGAGGCCGATTCCGCAGAGCAGCAATGCCGACCAGACAAAGCGGGGGTGCCAGCACCCGCTCCGCCACAGAAAATTGGCGGCCAGCAGATAGATCAGGATTCCTCCTGCCGGGGCGAGGCCGGCTCCGCGGTCCGCTCTGCCCGCAAACAGACGCGTGAACCAGGGCCAGGCCGCCAGCGTCATCAGCTGCAGGATCAGAAAACTCTGTCCGGCCGGAATCCACCAGGCAGGGTCGGAGAAAAGCGGCGCAGGCATGATTCCGAGGTTCGGGAGGAGAGGGGATCAGGGCTTCCGAACTTCGGAAGGGGCGATTTGAAGTTCGTCGGCGACTTTCTGTGTGAAGTGCATGTAGGCACAGGCCTCCGGAAAAGAGGTCAGACGAACCGGCTCCTCTCCGCGAATGGCCCCGATGAATTCCGCTTCCACCCGCCAGAATCCCTGTTCCGCTTCCGGAACCTGCAGCAGGCGCGGATCGGGTTGATCGGGAGTGCTGAGCCAGAGTTGTTTTTGGGTCAAGTCCAGGCGCAGCGTCCCTTTTTCGCCATAGAGAATGAAATCATCCGGGGTGGGGCAGGCGCCGGTAATCTGGCTGCAGCGCAGATGGTAGGAGGCTCCGGAATGCAGTTCCCCGAACACATCCACATGATCCGGAACATAGAGATCCTGCAGGGTGCCGGTTTCATCCGGACGCTGTTTCACCTGAACCCGTCCGAGTGCTTTGACGGTTTTGGCATGTCCGGTCCAGCGGGCCATGGCCTCATAATAAATGCCCATGCCCATTACATTCAGCCCGCTGAGACGGATATCCTGCCTCCAGGACATAGGCAGATCCGGGTTCAGGAAAGCATGGGAGGTGGCGAACACATCCACCGCCAGCAGGTCTCCGATGAGCCCCTCCGCAAGATTGCGCTGGATAAACCGGTCCCAATGCAAGGTGAAAGGACTGGGCACAATCTGGGCCACGAGGTCTGGATGACGCTCCGCAGCCGCCAGCATGGCATCCGCTTCATGGGCATTCATGGCCATGCGGGCCTCGCACAGCACATGTTTCCCCGCCTCCAGTGCGGCGATACTGATGGGAGCATGCAGATAAGGCCAGGTGCCAATCACTACCGCATCCAGATCCGGATCCGCCACGACTTCCTGCCATTGGGAGGCGGTGCGGGGAATTCCGAATTCGTCCGCCGCCCGCCGGCTGCTTTCCTCACTGCGGTTGCAGACCACTTCGATGCGGACGCCGGGAATTTCCAGCAGTTTGGGGATATGTTTTGCGCGGGTGTTGGATCCTGCCCCGATGATGCCGATTTTCAGGCTTTCCGTCATTTCAGATTCCGAGATTGCTCAATTGGTGGCAAATGGCGTTCACCACACCGGTGAGGGTGGGGTGGCTGACTTCAAAATCGCGGGCGGATTTCTGCAGCCCGTCCAGAGCCACATCCAGCAGGTCCTGATCCTGTTCCCGGCGCAGAGCTTCCCGGGCACTGGTTTCAGTGAATCCGGCGATGCTCTCGGCCCGGTCATCATCGTCCAGCATGTCGATTTCCCGCCGGAGTTCCTGAATCAGGCTGGTTAAAGCGCTTCGGTTCTCCTCGCTGAGATGCTGGGCATTTTCAAGTCGGGCTTCGAGTTTCTGGAGAGTATCTTCGATCATAGGTGATTTTCCTTGGGGATGTGGAATTAACATAACAAAATCCTCCGGCCTCCCGCAAACCTTCACCGATAAAAAGAAAGGCTAAAAAAACGGCCCCGCGGGTGCGGGGCTGTTTCAGCGGATTTGATTTCCGGCAGAGCTCAGTCTTCGTTGCTCTCGGCGGAAACCGCTTCCTCTTCCATCTCCGCTTTGGCGGCCTTGAGGGAGAGGGAAACGCGGCCGTTGTCGCTCACGTCCAGACATTTCACGGTGATGATGTCTCCGACCTTCACGATATCCTCGGTCTGGTTGACCCGGTAATCGGCCAGCTGGCTGATATGCACGAGTCCCTCCAAACCGGGGAGAATTTCCACGAAGGCTCCGAACTCTTTGGTTCCGGTGACTTTTCCGGTGTAGAGTTTTCCGATTTCGGCTTCGCCGGTGCTGGCTTCAATGTCGCGGATCGCGGCTTTGAGCGCATCGCCGTCGGGACTGAAGATGGTCACGGTTCCATCATCCTCGATGTCGATTTTCACCTGGAACTCATCCTGAATCCGGCGGATATTTTTTCCGCCGGGGCCGATGAGGGCTCCGATTTTTTCCGGATCGATTTTGATGCTTTCCAGACGCGGTGCATAGACGCTCAGTTCCGGACGCGGGGCCGGGATGACGGATTCCATGTAATCAAGAATCTCGAAACGGCCCTTGGTGGCCAGGGCGAATGCGCCTTCGACCTGATCCCAGGTCAGTCCCGGAATTTTCAGGTCCACCTGGAAGGAGGTGATGCCTTTGCGGGTTCCGCAGACTTTAAAGTCCATGTCGCCGCAGTGGTCTTCGGAACCGAGGATATCCAGCACCAGTTTGCTCTTGGTTTCGCTGGTGAAGAGACCCACGGAGATTCCGGCGACCGGCGCTTTGATGGGTACGCCGGCATCCATGAGGGAGAGGGTTCCCACGCAGGCGGAGGCCATGGAACTGGAGCCGTTGGAGCCCATAATTTCAGAAACCACCCGGATACTGTAGGGATAATCATCGGGAATGATGTTTTTCAGTGCGCGTTCGGCCAGATTTCCG
>JBMTJR010000133.1:0-6451 GCA_049438565.1 Kiritimatiellia bacterium | reverse complement strand
GTCCAGCTGGAGGTGCCGCACGTGTCAGGGCGTAGCTCGAAGAGCGGAGACTGATCCTGCGGCGGAAGACCGGGGCGGGACGCCCCGCGTCCAGCTGGAGAAATTATGGGGGCAGCATGCCCCCGGTCCAGTTTTACAGAAGACCGGGACGGGATGTCCCGCGTCAATTATTCTTTGCATTCTCCGGAGTTCAAGGTAGGGGAATCGGCATGTTTGACCCCGTTTCCAATAAAATTGACTTTCCCCGCAACGAAGAAGAAATGCTGGCGTTCTGGGAGACCCGGAAGATTTTTCAGCAGAGTCTGGATCAGCGGGCGGATGCCGAGGAATTTGTGTTTTATGACGGTCCGCCCTTTGCCACCGGACTTCCGCATTACGGACATCTCCTGGCCGGGACCATTAAGGATATTGTGCCCCGCTATCAGACCATGCGCGGCAAATATGTGGAGCGCCGCTTCGGCTGGGACTGTCATGGACTTCCCATCGAAGCGCTGGCGCAGGATGCTCTGGGGCTGGCCGGCACCACCGCGATTGTGGAGGCCGGGGTGGATGTGTTCAACGAAAAATGCCGCTCCATGGTGCAGACCTACGTGGACGAGTGGCGCAAAACCGTGACCCGGATGGGACGCTGGGTCGATTTCGACAATGATTACAAAACCATGGATCCCGACTTTATGGAATCCATCTGGTGGGTGTTCAAACAACTCTGGGAGAAACAGCGGATCTACAAGGCCCACCGCATCATGCCCTACAGCTGGAAACTCACCACCCCGCTCTCCAATTTTGAATCCAACCGCAATTACAAAGATGTGCAGGATCCCGCGATCACCTGCCGGTTCCGGCTCTCGGACTCCGATGCCTTCGGTGACAGCGCCTATTTCCTGGCCTGGACCACCACGCCCTGGACGCTCCCCTCCAACCTCGCCCTCTGTGTGGGTCCGGAGATTGACTACGTGGCGGTCAAAGACCTGCAGGATGACTCGGTCTATCTGCTGGCCGAAGCCCGTCTTGCCTCCTATTTCCCCAAACCGGAAAGTTATGAGCAGCTGAAAACCCTCAAAGGACAGGAGCTGGCCGGTTGGAATTATGAACCCCTGTTTCCCTACTTCGCGGATCATCCGCAGAGCTTCCGGGTGCTCACAGACGGTTTTGTCAGCACCGCCGACGGAACCGGGATTGTGCACATGGCCCCGGCCTACGGGGAGGACGACTACCGCATCTGCCGCGCGGCGGGGATTGAACTGGTGGACCCGCTGGATGCCGAGGCCTGTTTCACGGATGCGGTTCCGGAATTTGCCGGACAGCTCTGCAAAGAAGCGGACAAAGGGATCATCCGCCCCCTCAAAGCTAACGGCAGTCTGGTGCATCAGTCCACCATTCAGCACAGTTATCCTTTCTGCGAGCGCACCGACACCCCGCTGATTTACCGGGCGATCGAGGCCTGGTATGTGCGGGTGGAGGATCTGCGCGAAAAGATGCAGGCAAATAATGATCAGGTTCACTGGACCCCGGAATATGTGGGCAGCAAACGTTTCGGCAACTGGCTGGGGGATGCGAACGATTGGAACATCAGCCGCAACCGCTTCTGGGGCTCCTGTATTCCGGTCTGGGTTTCCGAAGACGGATCGGACAGTATCTGCATGGGTTCCATCGCGGAACTCGAGTCGTACAGCGGAGTCAAAGTCGCGGATCTGCACAAGCACGTGCTGGATCAGATCGTATTTGAAAAGGACGGCAAAACCTACCGCCGCACCCCCGAGGTGCTGGACTGCTGGTTTGAGTCCGGATCCATGCCCTACGCCCAGCAGCATTTCCCCTTTGAAAACAAAGACGGCTTTGAAAACCGCTTTCCCGCGGATTTTATCGCGGAGGGATTGGATCAGACCCGGGGATGGTTTTACACCCTGATGGTGCTGGGGACCATTCTGTTTGACAAACCCGCCTTCAAAAACGTGGTGGTGAACGGACTGGTGCTGGCAGAGGACGGACAGAAAATGTCCAAACGCCTGAAAAACTATCCCGACCCCATGGAGGTCATCAGCCGCTACGGAGCCGATGCGGTCCGTCTCTACATGATTTATTCTCCGGTGGTGCGCGCGGAAAATCTGGCCTTCGCCGAAGACGGGGTCAAACAGATCATGCGCGACCTGCTGATCCCCATGTGGAACGCCTACAGTTTCTTTGTCACCTATGCCAATACCGACCACTGGAGTCCGGGGGAGGTCAGCGAAAGCGAAAACCTGCTCGACCGCTGGATTCTCAGTTCCCTGGAAAATCTCGCCGATCAGGTCACCGGCGCCATGGATCAGTACGATCTGCAGTCGGCCGTGCGTCCTTTCGTTCACTTTATCGAGGATCTCACCAACTGGTATATCCGCCGCAGCCGCCGGCGCTTCTGGAAAAGTGAGGACGACGGAGACAAGGAGCAGGCCTATCAGACGCTGTACAATGTGCTGCTCACGCTGAGTAAAATCGGTGCGCCCTTCGTTCCCTTCATTACCGAATCCATCTACCGGAATCTTCGCACGGATGAGATGCCCGAATCGGTTCACCTCTGTGACTTCCCGCATTTTGCCGGACGCCACAAAGATGCCGATCTGGAAAATCAGATGGCGGTGGTGCAGACCGTGGTGCAGCTGGGACGCAGTCTGCGCAGCGAATATGATCTGAAAGTGCGCATGCCCCTCAAAGGCATTCATATCGCCACCCGGGACATGAGCCTCAAACAGAACATCGACGAGTTAAAACATCTGGTGATGGAGGAGCTCAACGTCAAGGAAGTGTGGTTCGGCGTGGAGGAAACCGACTTGGCCACCTACAGCGCCAAACCTAACTTCAAAACCCTGGGCCCCCGCCTCGGGAAAAAGATCAAACTCTGCGCCGCTTCGGTGGCCCGACTCGGCACCGAGGAAATTTCCGCGATTCTCTCCGGCGAAACCCACAGCGTGGACCTGGAGGGCGAAGCTTTTGAAATGCGTGCCGAGGATCTGCTCATCAGCCGGAATCCCCGCGAGGGACTGGCCGTGGCCAGCGAGGGCAAAATTGTGGTCGCACTGGAAACCGGACTCACCCCGGCCCTGGAACAGGAGGGACTGGCCCGCGAGTTGGTCAGCCGCCTGCAAAATCTACGCAAAACCGAAGGCCTGGAGGTATCCGACCGCATTGCCGTGCGTTTCCGGGGTTCGGAAAAGGTGGTGGCTGCGGTTTCCGAACATCGGAATTTCATCATGACCGAAATTCTGGCTCTGGAATTCGAGCAGGACGAGACCCTTTCCGGCGAAGCGGTCGAATTAAACGGCGAAGAGGCCGTGCTGACTCTCCGCAAAGTCTGAGGAGATCCGCCCCGGCTCCGGCAAAGCGTTTTTCGGGGCTTGTATGCGAATCGCCCCGGAGGTACACTGAAAGGGTGAGCTTTCTCTCCTCCATCATTTCCACCGTGCGTGAAAAAGATCTTTTCCCTTTGGAAAAGAACCGGGTGGTGGTGGCCTGTTCCGGGGGGACGGACAGTCTGTTTCTGCTCTATCTGCTCTGGTCGCTGCGGGAGGAGCTGGGGTTGGAGCTTTCCGTGGTCACCTGCGATCATGGTCTGCGGCCGGAAAGCGCCGACGAGGCGCATGAAGTCCGGCAGCGGGCCTGGACCCTGGGACTGCCCTGTCAGCTGCACGAACTCGAAGTGCCGCTGTATCAGGAACCCCGGGAATCCATTGAAATGGCGGCCCGCCGTCTCCGCCGCGAAGCTTATGCGGAAACCGCGGCCGCGTTCCGTGCCCAGTCGGTCGCGCTGGGACATCATCTGGATGATCAGGCGGAAACGCTTCTGCTGAAGCTGGCGCGGGGGACCGGGCCGCGTGGGGCCGGGGGAATGGACTGGGTCAGCCCGCTCAACCGCTCCGTGAATCTGGTCCGCCCCCTGCTGGGAATTTCCCGCTCCGAGATTGAGCATCGCCTGCGTGCCTGGGGAGTGGTGCCGATCGAGGATCCCAGCAATCAGGAGACCGAATACATCCGGAACCGGGTGCGCCATGAGGTGCTGCCGCTGCTGCGGGAGCGGATCAATCCAGGGGTGGTCCGTCACTTGGCCGCTTTTGCGGAACAGCAGCGGAAACTGGAGGCCTGGGTGTCGCAGGAGGCGCGGGAAAGAGCGAAAAACTGTCTGGAGAAAGAGGAGCTGAAACTGGAACCCTGGCGCTTTCTTCCGGAAATTCTGCAGGAGAGGATTCTTATGGGCTGGCTGAGTGATCTGGGGGCGGATCTGGGACGGGTGAGAACCGCCCAGCTGATGGATCTGCTCAATGATCTGAACCGTCAGGTTCCTCATGCCCGCCGCTGGGAAATCGGAGGACTGCGGATCCGCGGAGATCAGGATGTGCTCAGCGTGGATGAGCAGCTGACCGTCCCGCCCGCGCAGACCCTTTCCTGTCCCGGCCGGGTCTGGTGGGAGCCCTTGCAGCGGCCGCTTAAGATTTCAGCCGCGGAAAAAGTGGATTATCAGGCCTCCGGTTCCCGGGATTTCAGTCATACCCTGACCGCGTTTATGAAGAGACCGGCGTCCGGTCAGACGCTGACCCTGCGTTCTCCTCAGCCGGGAGATCAGTATCAGCCGCTGGGCATGAAAGGCCGGACCAAACTTTCGGATCTGTTTATCAATCAGCATCTGCCGGCCAAAGTGCGTCCGGTGTGGCCGGTCGTGGTCTGCGGCGACGAGATCGTGTGGGTGCCGGGATTCCGGGTGGCGGACAAGTGGCGGGCGGATGCCTCCGACTGTCTGAAGCTGGAACTGACCACCTGAGCGGGGGATCAGGAATAGCTGTGTTCCGGACCGGGAAAGCTCCGGGATTTCACATCACTTTGATACGCTTTGAGGGCGGCCAGGGTTTGATCGCCCAGTTGGGCGTACTGCTTGACGAAACGCGGTTTCATATCGGGGAAAAGACCGAGCAGGTCGTGGTAGACCAGAACCTGGCCGTCACAGTCGGGCCCTGCGCCGATGCCAATGGTGGGAATCTCCAGCGAGGCGGTGATTTCTGCGGCCAGATCCCGGGGACAGGCTTCGATGACCAGCGAAAACACACCGGCATCCTGCAGGGCCAGGGCATCCTGTTTCAGACGTTCTCCCTCGGCGCGGGTTTTTCCCTGCACCTGATATCCGATGCTTTTCACGGACTGGGGGGTGAGGCCGATATGACCGGTGACCGGAATTCCGTTCTGGACCAGGCGTTTGACGATGGCGCAGCGTTCCGCACCGCCCTCCAGTTTCACCCCGTCCGCCCCCGCTTCCTGCAGCAGGCGTCCGGCATTCTGCACGGCGAGATCTTCGGAGACCTGATAACTCAGAAAGGGGAGGTCCGCCACCACCATGGCCCGGCGCACGCCCCGCATCACCGCGGCGGTATGGTGCACCATCACGTCCATGGTCACCGGCAGGGTGCTGCGATGTCCCAGGACGGTCATGCCCAGACTGTCGCCCACCAGCAGATAAGGAAATTCCGCCCGGTCGGCAAACAGCGCGCTGGTATAATCAAAAACGGTGACGGTGGCAAAGGGGTCTTTGCCTTTGAGAGCCCGAATGCGGGCGGGGGTCCATTTATTCATCTTCCGGAGGGTTCCCGAGGTTTTTCAGGATGCGTTCGAGGTGATGGTCGATAATCTCCTCGCGACGGATCCGTTCCTGTTGGTTTTGTTCCTCCAGTGCCTTAAGCTGCTGCCGGAATTTTTCAATCGCCGCTTCGCGTTCCCGCAGATTTTCTTCCACCCGCTCGCGCACTTTGCCGCGGAGTTCCTCAATGGCGGCGAGACGGGCCTCCGGACTTTCCGCCTCCCGGACTTTGCGGATTTCGGATTCCAAGGGGTGCGGACGCGTCGGACCGTTGCGGTGTTTGCCCTCCCTTTTCTCCCAGGCATTTTTCCGGAGTTCCATGCGGAAGGCCCGGGGATCCTCCTGTTTGAGTTTTTCCAGACGCTCGTATTCCCCGGGATCGCTCTCCCGCAGGGATTCCATATATCTGCGCACCGGCGGCGGAGATTTTCCGGGAGACATCTGGCCCATACCGGGTCCGCGGGGCTCCGGGGGAGGCGGCGGCTCCGCCGGGGGCTGGCTGGACGACGCCGCCGTCGAGCTGATGCCCGAGGACGACGACTACGCCGGGGCCGCGGTCGGCGCTGGCGGAGACGTGGACGGTGACGGGCTGGGCGATCTGCTGGTCGGGGCCTACGGCGAGGGGGCAAGGGGCGCCAACGCCGGCGCCGCCTACCTGATCACCGCGGCGCCCGCTGGGCCGACCTGGCTGGCGGACGCGGAGGCCAAGCTCATCGGCGAGGCCAGCTACGCCAACGCCGGGGCGGCGGTCGCGATCGCCGCGGACACCGACGGGGACGGGTACGACGATCTGGTCGTCGGGGCGCCCAGCGCCTCGGGCGGGGCCGGGGCCGCCGACGTGGTGCCCGGGCCGCT
>JBMTJR010000132.1:0-6476 GCA_049438565.1 Kiritimatiellia bacterium | reverse complement strand
TTGCAAATGACGCCGTAGTTAAGTCCCATGCTGTGGACAAGTCAAATTCGAACAAATCTGTGGACGTTCCTTCATCCGTCAATACGACCATTTTTGTTCCAGAAGAATTAAATCGAAACCTTTGCGGAGAACCCGATATTCCGCTTGATGAGGCATCATCGTTTACAACTTTAGTGATGTTTACAATGTGATCTGGTTCCTGTGGCATAGTATCCACACGGTGTGCCGTGCCTAGCGTATATCTGGCAATATATCCCCGACTTCCAGAATGCTCAGAACCGCCAACAAATAAATAAGCCCCGCTGTTTTAAACGTTCATACAGTCCCCTGGATCCGCCCGGCAGACCGGGGAAACGAAGCCAGTGAAACATGGAGCCCTCCGCCTCATGGCGCATCCAGGGCACCCGGTCTCCGAGCGCCTCCTCCCACCAGCCAGCGGCCTGAAGACTGTGACGCTCATAAAAGGGACGGATGTATTTCCGGCAAAGTTCCTCCAGTTCGCCCGACTCCAACAGCGGCCGGACCAAGGCCTGTCCCACATTGCCATTGGCCAGCCCCACCACCGCATTCACGGAGGACAGGAGCCGAATGATTTTTTTATCCGCCACCACGATTCCGGTGCGGGTTCCCGGCAGTCCGAGTTTGGAAAGACTCATGGAAAGAATGATGTGCGGTTCCCAGACCGGCGTAATGTCCCGGAAGAGAATTCCGGGAAAGGGGGCACCGTAGGCATTGTCGATCATCAGCGGAATCCCCCGCTCCCGGGCCAGCGCGGAAAGCCGGGCGACCTCTTCATCGGTCAGCACATTTCCGGTAGGATTGGTGGGACGGGATACCGCGAGCGCAGCCACATCGTCGGCCAGGTCCAGTCTTTCAAAATCAATATGATATTTGAAACGGTGCGGACCGGTCTGCACTTTCTTTCCCGGGACCGAACGGAACAGACCGGGGTCGATCCCCTGTTCGGCGTAACCGATATACTCCGGGGAAAGCGGCAGCAGAATCTTTTTACCGTCTCCGGCCAGCAGATTGAAAAGAAAATAGAAAGCGGTCTGGCTTCCGTTGCAGATTCCCACATTCTCCGGAGTGAGGGTCCATCCGTTCTGCTGATTAAGAAAATCGACCAGCGCGCGGAGAAAGGCGGGGGAGCCCTGCGAGGTGTCGTATTTCCCCAGCACCGCATCCAGTTCGTCCGGCCTTTCCGCCAGCGCGGTCCACTCCCGGCGGAAACAGGCCTGCATCTCCGGAACCGGAGAGGGATTTCCTCCGCCCAGCATGCAGAGATTTTCATCCCCGGAGGACATGGCCTCCCCGAGATCATTCATGAGCTCAAGAATACCGGATGCCTGCGCAAAGCGGCGGCCATGACTGGACCATTGCCAATCCATGTTCAGCCTGCGGAGGCCGCCATCTCCATGGCCATCCGGGCCTGCGCGGTGATTCCCGCCCAGTCTTTCTCCGCAATTTGCTGACGGGTGGCAATCCAGGAACCCCCGATGGCGAAGACTTGGGGCAGGGAAAGATAATCACGCATGTTGTTCAGATGGATGCCGCCGGTGGGACAGAATTTAATGCCCAGATGCTGATAGGGCGCACTGAGATTTTTCAACATGGAAACTCCGCCGGCAGCCTCCGCCGGAAAGAATTTCATGTAGTGACATCCGGCTTTATAAGCGGCCTGCAAATCGGAGGGCGTCATCACTCCGGGAATAAACGGAATCTCTTTTTCGGCGAAAAATGAGACGGTCTCCGGATCACAGCCCGGCGCCAGGGCAAAGCGCGATCCGCTCTCGTAAGCACGCTGAGCCGCTTCGGGGGTGACCACGGTGCCGGCTCCCACCAGCATTTCCGGCAGTTTTCCCGCGATCCGGGAGATGGACTCCGAGGCGGCCGCCGTGCGGAAAGTGATTTCAATGATGCGGATCCCGCCGGCCAGCAGGGCTTCAGAAAGCGGGAGGGCGTCGTCGGCATGATCCAGAACGATGACCGGGATCACAGGATACTGGGTAAAATCAATCATCAGCGCTGCACCCTCCCGGAGGCGTTTCCGCCCATCAGATTGAGCACTTCCGCGCGGGTGCTGGTGTTGACGTCCCCGATAATCGAATGGGCCAGACAGGAGGCGGCCACCGCATAGGCAATCGCAGTGCCGGATTCGGAGAGTTCCGGATCGTTCAGCGCGTAAATCAGTCCGGCGGCAAAAGAATCTCCGCCGCCCACCCGGTCGACGATGTTTTTGATCTCATACGGACGGTACGCTCCCTGCTCCATGGGGGCGAAGTTTGCGCAGTCCCCGGCGGCATCATAAAGCATGGCTCCCCAGTTGTTGTGGGTGGCGGACAAACTTTCGCGCAGAGTGATCGCCACCTGCTTCACATTGGGGAAGCGGGCCACGATGGTGCGGGCCACCTCAGGATATTTGTCAATGTGCAGCGCCCCGGAATGGATATCCTGATCCTCAATGTGAATATTCAGCACGTCGGAGGCATCCTCTTCGTTGGCAATCACCACATCCACATAAGGGAGGATCTGACTCATGGTCTCCCGGGCCAGGGTTTTCGCATCGGTGCCGGGTTTCCAGTTCCAAAGTTTTTTCCGGAAGTTCAAATCACAGGATACGGTCACGCCGGCGGCTTTGGCGGCGCGGGCGGCGGCCAGAACCGCGTCGGCCGCTTTTTCGGAAAGCGCGGGAGTGATTCCACTGAGATGCAGCCAGGCCGCGTCCTGAAAAAGGGTTTCAAAGTCATAGCCCTCCGCCCCGGTCTCGCTGATGGAGGAATGGGCGCGGTCATACACCACTTTGGAAGGACGCTGATTCGCCCCCGCCTCAATAAAGTAAAGGCCGATCCGGCCACCTTTGGTGCGGAGAATGCCGGAGGTGTCGACCTCCAGTCCTTTAAGGAATGTCACGCAGGCATCTCCAAGTTCATTCCGGGGCAGCGCGGTGATGAATGCGGCCGCTTTGCCCATAATCGAAATGGAGGCGGCCACATTGGCCTCGGCCCCGCCAAAAGTGAAATTCAGGGAACCGGGCATGGCCTGGTTCAGGCGAATGAAACCTTCAGGCTGCAGGCGCCCCATGATTTCTCCGAATGTATAGATTTTTTGAGTCATTGTGAAATCATATATGATTTCCGCACCGCAGGCAATTATATAATAATTCGCTCAGCCATCGACCTTGATCACCATCAGGGTCATATCGTCATACTGCGGCTCCTGCCCCACAAACCGGAGTACGCGTTCTGTGACAAATCCCGAAATTTTTGAAGGACTGAGATCCCGTCCGGAAACCATGGTGCGGGCCAGTGCCTCCAGTCCCCATTCCTCATGCGCGGCGTTCATAGCTTCGGTGATGCCGTCGGTGTAGAGCATGACCAGAGATCCCGGCTCCAGAATCAGAGAGGTGTTTTCAATCAGCTGATCGAACAGTTCGGCATCCACCATGCCCACCGCCATGCCGCCGCTGTCCACCCGCAAGACCTCCTGACTGTCCGGAGGAAGAATCAGTGCTGGATCATGGCCGGCCCGGGCCATCTTCAGTTCCCGCGTCTCCCGGTCATAGACCATATAGATCATGGTCACAAACATGTCCTCGTACATATCACCGATCATGGTCTGATTCACATTCCGCAACACATCTGCGGGATCGGTGTTTTTGGCTGCGTGCGCGCGCAGGACGCTGCGGCAGATTGACATCATCAGCGCACCGCCGATTCCTTTGCCGGAAACATCCGCCACGGCAAATCCTACATGACGCTCATCAATCAGGATGACGTCATAATAATCTCCTCCGACCTCCTGGGCGGCCAGATTGAAAGCGTGCAGCCCCAGTCCTTTCACTTCGGGAAGATGACGGGGCAGCAGACGGGTCTGAATCCGTTTGGCCAGATCCAAATCCTGATCCATGCGGCGCTTCTCCTCCAGGGCCGCACGGAACTGGGCGTAATAAATTGAGAGAGAGGCCTGATCCGCCAGCGCCTGCAGCAGATTCTGATCCCGTTCTCCCAGAGGCACCTGATCCACCCGGTTCACCACACAGATGACTCCCATCACCTCATGACGGAAACGCATAGGCACCAGCAGGATGCTTTTCACATTCAGCAGACTCCGCTCAAAGTGGGGAACCCGCGGATCCAGTTCGGCTTTGCTGATCAGAATGGGGGTACCGAAATCCGCGCCCTGACCAATCAGCCCCTCCCCCACCGCCAGACGGGTATTGAGAATCATTTCCTCCAGCTGCTCAGTTTTCATGACCCGCACATCCATACCTCCATAAAACTGATGCAGATTAAACATCGGCGGAAATACCCCGGAAACTGCGGCGGCCCGCAGCATATCGCCGTCCTCTTTCAGATAAATCGCGCCGCCCGAAGTATGAGTGGTGCGCAGCGCATAATAGAGCACCCGCTGCATCAGCCGCTCCACATCCAGCGTTTCGGATTCGGTGAAGGTTTCTCCGATGTTTTGGACGTAGTTATAGATGACTTCTTTTTCTTTGATCAGGTTGTCCCGTTCCAGACGGATGCGCCGCAGCACTTTGATACTGAAGTAGGCGCCCAGCAGATTCAGCAGAATCAAGCCGAGCGAAAGAAGTCCCAGCGCGGGAGTGACAATGGATCCAAGAATAAAGGAAGAGAGTGCCATGAAGATAAAAAGGACGAAAACCGGACAACGGCAGCTGAAATATGAAATCTCAAATCTCAAATCTGAAATTTAAGATTACACCTGTTTAGACACCAAACTGGAGGCAAGATCAATCCCTAAAATTTACAGGACGGATTCATGCGGGTGGCTGTCGCCCCGACGTTTCAGCCTTTGCGCTGAATATCCTCCCGAAGGTATTCAAGCACATCCTGAAAACGGATTCGGTTCTCCTCCTCGATTTCGACCAGTTTTTCGTGAGCTTCCAGCATGGTGTGTGCGGAATCCAGAGGCGTTTCGCCATTGCGCTGAAGTTCGGCAAACTCACTCGTTTCCGTTTCGGGAACCTCCTCCTGAATCTCCACCAGCTGGGTCAGTCCCAGGGTCCGCATGAGATTCACCAGTTTATCGGAAACCCCGCAGAGCATCACTTTGCGCCCGTTCTCTTTCTGCTGACGCTGACTGATCCCGGCCAGCACCCCCATAAAGGTGCTGTCCATGCCCACACAATTCTGCAGATCCAGAACCAGAACCGGGTTTCCCGCATCCATCACCTTGGCGGCAAAATCTTTCAGCGAGCGGCTGACTTTGAAAGAACCCCGACCAAAAACCCTCGCCAGTGCGTACGCACGGTCCACAGAGACAAGGATCCGGTCATCCGGGGGAGAGGCATCCTGGGAAGATGAAGATAAATCCATACCCGGTCTAGATAGCACCGCGCCTGTGTGAAGTCAACCACCCGAAAAGCACTTCTCGGCTCCGGGCGCATCCTTTCATGGATAGAATCAGGATAGAAGACTCAAATTTCGTCCCCCAGCGCCTCTTTCAGTTCACGGCGGCACAGCTCAAAAAAAGAGCATCCGCGGCAGACTTCCGGTTCGTAACACATGTCCCATTCCGGCCTGGGCAGCGGGCGGTTTTTGGTCAGGTCCCCCTCCTCAAGATACTGGGCCATGTCCTGCACGGATTCGCGGATCTCCGCCACGGCTTCCGCGAGATCCTCTTCATCCACGTTCACCCCGCGGGTTTCTCCGTGCTGGAGATATTCCAGACGCAGCCGCAGCTGTCCGGGCGGGATGCCGTGTTTCACTTTGGCCCACAGCGCGTACAGGCGCAGCTGTTTTTCATGCACCTCTTTCACCGAACCGCTTTTCCAGTCCACAATGTGCCAGAGTCCGTCCTCCACATAGACATAATCCGGAATGGCATAAATTTTTACCCCGCCCAGGAAGAAGTGCTCCACATCCCCTTTCCCCACCACCGCGATCGGGATCTCCATTTCGGGGGTGACGTTTGCGATTCCGGGCAGTACGTTCTTCTGAAAATTCTCCAGACAGGCCTTCACCACATCCGCGATCTGATGCATGATCTCCCGGTCGCTCAATCCACAGAACTCCGGGTAGTAATGTTCATGCAGACAGGCCGCTTTCGGACGCTGCTGCCAGAGTTTTCCTTTGGATTCGTCCCAGGCCTGGCGAAGCTGAGGCCGCGCGGCCGCGTCAAAGGCCTCCTCCACCGACACCGTCCGTCCCTGCTGATGCTGCCGCAGCATCCACATCACCGCGTCCTCCGCCGCCACCCCGTAAAGACAGAACCGGTTGGTCATTTTGTTCAGCCGGTAGGCGGTTCTGCACTCCGGATCCGCCTCCCGCTCCCATCCGCCCCAGGCTCCGTATTTGGACCAATACCGTTTCCGCCGACAGGTTTCAAAATCCCCGGCAGCGGAATGAGACCAGGAGAAGGTGTTTTCAAGTTTTGCCATGCCCTCCCCCTATCATTCCCCCTGCCTTTTGGCGAGAAGGGGCTGAATGAAAATGCCGGTTTCTCCTTTCCCT
>JBMTJR010000131.1:0-6521 GCA_049438565.1 Kiritimatiellia bacterium | reverse complement strand
GAAAAGAATTTCCAGGAGTTTGTCATTCAGCTCCACCAGTTCCGCCAGCCGCTGACCCTCTTCGCTCAGCTTGAGAAACCGGTTTTCGTCCTCCAGCACCAGGCCTCTTTTTTTCAGGGGTTTCAAAGAGATGGAGCAGCTCCCGCGGGTAATATTCAGCGCTTTTGCAATGTCCGTGACCCGGGCATAGCCATGATCCTCCAGCAGCTGCTTGATCGCCATCAGATAATGGGCGGCAGAGTGGGTGATTTGATTTTCTTCAAATTCTTTCCAGACGTCCTGACTCATAATTTCACCAATTCGTGGGTTTCTTTGTTCTCTCCATAACTGGAGGACCTGAAAATGCAAGGCGGGAGGGATACAGGACTTTTTGGGGGGCAGCATGTTATAATTCGCGAAAGATGAGATTCATTCCAAGGCGCGTTTATTATAATCGTAATCGTAATCCTAATCCTAATCGATTTTTCAAATTGAATTTCGATCACGATTACGATCACGATTACGATTGAAATCGGGCGTCTTCACCAATTCAGGGATGCGCCCCTTTTTTGGGGGCAGCATGCCCCCGGTCCAGTTGGAGGTGTTCCCTTCGAACGGAAATGAGGGGTTTCAGAGTTGCAGAGGGGAGTGAAATCAGACTAAAGATACTTTTCACCCGAGGAGTTTTATGAAAATTACCAAAGCTGTGATTACTGCCGCCGGAAAAGGTCAGGGGGATCTGCCTCTGCAAACCCTGGTGGATGCGGATGGTCAGACCCGTTCCGCGCTGGAAATTATTTTGCGGGAGGCGCTGGATGCGGGAATCCGGGAGGTGGCACTGGTGGTCCGGCCGGCGGATGAGGAAAGTTACCGTCAGGCCGCCGGTGACTGTGCGGAGGTGCTGCAGTTTGTGCATCAGCGGGAGGCTCTGGGTTATGCGCATGCACTGTTTCAGGCCCGGGAGTTTGTGGGAGGGGAGTCTTTTCTGCATTTGGTGGGGGATCACCTGTATGTGAGCAATTCCGGAACCGGGTGTGCCCGTCAGCTGGTGGAGGTGGCGGAGGCGCAGGAGTGCACGGTGTCCGCAGTGCAGGCGACCCGGGAAACCAATCTGCATCTCTACGGAACCGTGGGCGGTCAGAAGCTGTTTCATCAAAAGGGTCTGTACGAGGTGGAGTGCGTGCGGGAAAAACCGACCCCCACGCTGGCGGAACAGGAACTGATTGTGCCGGGGCTGCGGGCGGGTCATTATCTCTGCTTTTTCGGGATGCATGTCTTTTCCCCCGGTCTGATGTCGGTGCTGGAGTCGTTGCTGAGCGCTGCGGAGTCTCCGCAGGAGGTCCAGCTTTCCGATGCGCTGAACCGGCTCTGCAGTCAGGAGAAATATCTGGCCTGTGAAGTGTCGGGGGACCGTCAGAATATCGGCATGCCCTACGGACTGTTTTACGCGCAGCTGGCCCTGGCGCTGCGTGGTGTGGACCGCGACACGGTGCTGGCGGAGATGCTGAGTCAGTTGGCAAACCGTTTCGGGGCCCCGCGATGAGTTCGGTGCTCGATCTGATCTGTTCCGAAGATCCCGCCTGCCGGGACCGGGATATTGCGGACTGGGTGGCGGGACGGAATTTCTCCCAGGTGCTGGAGGCCTGTGCGGCGCTGGACCGTTTCCGCCGCAGCGAGCCGAATCTGTACCGGCGGGTCCGGGCGCTGTTTCTGCTGCATGCACTCTACCGCTATCACCTGCCGGAATATTCCGAGCTGCCGGTGGAGGGCCGGATCCCTTACGCCACGCTGGAGCATCTGATGATGCGGCGGTTTGAGGAGGCAGTCGATTATACCCTGGCGCAGGTGAACGCGGAGGGAATTCAGCTTCCGCTGGCCAGTGCGCTGGCCACGGTGTATCAGCGTCTCGCCTTCCAGTCTCTGGCGGATCAGGTGCGCAAAAGTGTGCGCTCCGTGCAGGGAAATCAGTGGATGTTCCGGCTCGGCCATCCGCTCGATCAGACCCTGCGGATCCGGCCCGAACTTTGTCAGCCCTCCGCCTGCGGACTCTTCCCGGTGCTCTGCGAAAAAACCCCCGTGCGCATGGATCTGACCCACAGCGGCTGGAGCGACGTGTTTTTTCTGGGCATGGATTATCCGGAAGGGGCCAAAGTGATCAATGTCTCGGTGGATCTGGCGGTGAAAGGACGCGATCCACAGCCCAAAGCTCCGGTGGAGGTGTATCTGCGGGTGATTGATGAACCGCTGCTGCGGCTGGCCTCGGTGGATCTGGGAGTCCGGGCGGATATTCACGAGCTGTCCGAAGTCTATGATTTCGCCCGGGATTATCTGGGACTGCTCAAAGCCGCGATCATTTCCTCGGGTCTCATTCCTCCCGGCATGGAGGGGTCCGGTCAGAAACTGTCGGATCTGCTGGCGGTGCTGCTGGGTCCGGGCCGGGGTCTGGAGATTGTGAGTCATGTGAACGGCATCCCCAAAGGTTCGCGGCTGGCGGTGTCCACCAACCTGCTGGCCTCGCTGATTGCGGTCTGCATGCGGGCCACTGGACAGACCGCGTCGATGGAGGGACCGCTCAGCCCCTCCGAACGCCGGATTGTGGCCTCGCGGGCGATTCTGGGCGAATGGCTGGGGGGCTCCGGCGGCGGCTGGCAGGACAGCGGCGGGGTGTGGCCGGGGATCAAACTGATCGAAGGGGCGGAGGCGGGTCCGGAGCATCCGGAATTCGGCATCAGCAAAGGACGCCTGCTTCCGGAACACCGGATTCTGGACCGGGAGGATGTGCCGACGGAAAGCCGACGGCGTCTGCAGGAATCCCTGATTCTGGTGCACGGGGGCATGGCCCAGAATGTGGGTCCGATTCTTGAAATGGTCACGGAAAAATATCTGCTCCGCAGCGCCGGAGCCTGGCGGGCGCGTCAGGAGGCGCTGAGTCTGCTGCAGGAGGTGCTGGATGCGCTGCGGGAAGGGGACATCCGAAAACTGGGCGCGGTGACCACCCGGAATTTCCGTGGGCCGCTTCAGGAAATCATTCCCTGGGCCAGCAATCACTACACTGAACGGCTGATTGCGGAGATGGAGCAGCGCTTTGGAGAGGATTTCTGGGGATTCTGGATGCTTGGCGGCATGTCGGGGGGCGGGATGGGATTTATGGTGGCCCCGGAGAAGCGCGGAGAGGCGGTGACTTTTCTGCAGGAAATGATGTTGCGGCATAAGAAGTCGCTGGAACACGCACTGCCCTTCGCCATGGATCCTGTGGTCTATGATTTTGCCATCAACGAGCAGGGAACCTGCGCGTCCTGTCTTTCGGGGGAAATGGCGCGGATGCCGGTGCCGTATTACGCACAGATGCTGCCGGGCTGGGTGCGGATGAATCCGCGCGACCTGTCGGATGCCCGGCGGGCGGAGCTGCGGCTGCTCTCCGGGGTGAGCCGTCAGGATCCCGCGTTTGCCTCTCTGGTCCCGGCGCTGTTTGATCATCTGCTGCCTCCGGTCCGGGAGGAGGGAAGCCGCGGAAAAAGTCTGCCGGAGCTGCTCCGGGAAATCGGGTTCGATCCGCTGCAGCAGGAGGAGGTCCGCCAGAAACTGCAATCCGGTCATCTGGGTCTGTCCCGCAACCGGATGCCGCTGACCATGGTGATTGAGGATGTGCAGCCCGGCGATGTGCAGCGGGTGGCGGAGCTGGGAGACGATCTGCGGGCGCTTGGCGAGGCGGCCCTGCGCAAAGGGGAAGTGGGAGTGATTACCCTGGCCGCGGGCACCGGGAGCCGATGGACCCAGGGGGCCGGGGTGGTCAAGGGACTGCATCCGTTCTGTAAACTTGCCGGGCGGCACCGGAGTTTTGTGGAACTGCACCTGGCCAAATCGCGGAAGGTCAGTCAGCGCGCGGGCATACCGCTGCCGCATGTGTTCACCACCAGTTACCTGACCCATGAACCCATCCGATCCGCGCTGGCGGAGGCGGAACAGTTCGGTTATCCTGGCCCCGTCAAGCTGTCCAAAGGCAGCGCGGTGGGTATCCGCATGGTGCCCATGCTGCGGGACCTGAGTTTTGCCTGGGAGGAAATGCCCCAGCAGCTGCTGGATGAACAGGCGCAGAAAATGAAAGAGAGTCTGCATCAGGCCCTCTCCGCCTGGGCGGAAAAGGCGGGGGAGGGCAGCGATTACACCGACAACCTGCCCATGCAGTGTCTGCATCCGGTGGGACACTGGTTTGAGCTGCCCGGTCTGCTCCGCAACGGCGTGCTGGCGGAACTGCTGGCCGAACGTCCGCAGCTCCGCTGGCTTATGCTGCACAATGTGGACACCACCGGAGCGGATGTGGACGCGGTCTGCCTCGGACAGCATATTGCCAGCGGCAAAGATCTCAGCTTTGAAGTGATTCCCCGTCAGATTCAGGACAGCGGCGGCGGACTGGGCCGGGTCAACGGACGGGTGCAGCTGGTGGAGGGGCTCGCCCTGCCCACGGAGGCCCTGGACATGGAGATGCGCTACTACAACAGCAATACCACCTGGATCGATTTGGAGGCCCTGTTCCGGATTTTCGGACTGAACCGCGAAGATCTGAATCACCCTGCGCGGGTGGCGGAGGCGGTGCGGCGTCTGGCCGCCCGTCTGCCCACTTACATCACCCTCAAAGAAGTCAAAAAACGCTGGGGACACGGTCAGGAGGATGTGTTTCCAGTGTCCCAGTACGAAAAACTCTGGACGGATATGACCCGTCTGCCCGATGTGGACTGCGGATATCTGCTGGTGGACCGCCTGCGGGGTCAGCAGCTCAAAGATCCCGCGCAGCTGGACAGCTGGGTGCGCGACGGATCGGCCGCTTATGTGGAGCAGCTTTGCGATTTCGGAGACGCTCCGGCAGGATGAAAAGGCCGGAAAATCTTTTTTTCAGAAGGACGGCAATAAATCGCCCGCCCTGCCGTTGACCTGAACAGACCTCTTCAAACCAAACCCTGGAGCCTGTGATGAAAAAGATGCTGACCCTGCTGTTTATTTGTTTTCCCGTTTATGTTTTGCAGGCGAACTGCGGAGGGCAGGGGAAAGGACAGGGAAAAGCTCAGGGCGGCTGCCAGGCCTGTCAGGGCTGTCAGGTCGCTCTCCCCGCCAAAGCGGAAAAGCTCGGCCTTCCCGTGGAACAGTGGGAGCGTTTGTGGATGGACGAGATCGTGGCGCACGATCTTTACGGTCAACTGGATGCACAAACCCGCAAACCGGTCTTCCGGAATATCGGCCGGTCGGAAACGCATCACCGGGAAATGATTGCCGGTCTGCTTGAGGCCGCCGGACATCCGCTGCCCGAAGCGCCGGAGGCCGGCGCCTATCCCGATGCGGAACTTCAGAAGTTGTACACCCAGCTGCTTGCCCGCGGAATGAAATCCGAAAATGATGCCTTCAAAGTGGGAGAGGAATTCGAAATCCTCGACATTGCCGAACTGGAGGCGGCTCTCAAAACCGGGGGACTCTCCGAGGCGGAAATTCAGGTGCTCACCGCCCTGCGCGACGCCTCCAAACGTCATCTCAGCGCCTTTCAGCGTCAGCTGAACCGGTAAACCTGCGCGGATCAGGGATAGAGCCGGACCCGCTCCCAGGTTTCGCCCTTGCGGGTATAGACAAAGCGGTCGTGCAGACGGTAGGCGCGGCCCTGCCAGAATTCAAACGACTCCGGAATGACCCGGAATCCGCCCCAGAATTCCGGACAGGGGACCTCCTGACCCTCAAAGCGTTTTGATACCTCGGCAAAGCGCTGTTCAAAGGTCTCCCGTTTGTCCAGGACTTCGCTCTGACGCGAGGTCCAGGCGCCCAGCTGACTGGAGCGGGGACGGGTTTTGAAATAGGCCTCCGACTCTTCGCGGGAGGCGCGGACCGCGTGACCGCGCACCCGGATCTGGCGCTGCAGGATATGCTGATGAAAGAGCAGGGCGCACTGCGGATGTACATCCAGTTCCCGCGCCTTGCGGCTGCCGTAATTGGTGTAAAAGATCAGCCCACGCTCCGGCGAGCAGTGTTTCATCAGCACCATGCGCTGGCTGGGATGCCCCGAGGCATCCACCGAGCAGACCGCCATCGCATTGGGTTCCGGCAGACCGGCCTTTTTCGCCTTGGCCATCCAGCGGTCCACTTGGACAAACGGATCCGGGGAGAGATCATCGAGATGCAGGGTTTTTCCGACACAGCCTGCGGCATGAAAATACGCTTTGATTCCAAACATGGGCCTATCATGTCTCAAGCTGAGGGAAATTCAACTGCGGGGAAGGGGAAAGTTGGCGTTGGGGTTTTTCAGAGCCCCGGAGGATCCCGGAGGGATCACAGAACGTAGCCGGAGGTCGAAGACCTCCGGGCATCCCCCAATATTTCCCACGGATCCCGGAGGGATCCCATCACCCCCGGTCTATGCGATCCCTCCGGGATCGTTGCGGGAGAATAGAGGTCGATCACACGGGGTCTGCGACCCCGCGCTACAGGATGTCATCCCTCCGGGATGGTTGGGTTTTTCAGAGCCCCGGAGGATCCCGGAGGGATCACAGAACGTAGCCGGAGGT
>JBMTJR010000130.1:0-6539 GCA_049438565.1 Kiritimatiellia bacterium | reverse complement strand
AATTTATCTTCCCTGCATCGAACGGGTTCACACCTACGGGGCGCGCAAACGGGTGAACTGGGTTCCCATGTTCACGGGCTATGTGTTCGGGATGATTCAGAAAGAGGACCGGAACTGGTTCCGTCAGAACCCCAATGTGGCCAATATCATCGAAGTGGTGGACGAGGAGAAATTTCTGGTTCCGCTTCGGGCCATCGCCAAAGCCTTGGCGGAGGGGATGAACATCGAGGTCTTCCCGCAGATGGCTCCCGGAAAAAAAGTCATGATCATTGGCGGGAGCATGAAAGGTCTGGAGGCAGAGGTGGTGGAGATCCGCGGCGTGAAAACGGTGCTTCTGCGCCTGGAGATGATCCAGAAGAGCGTGGCCATGGAAATCGATGTGGCCTATTTAAAGCTCAGCCACTGAACCGAGAAGTTCAGTCACCGGCCGGACGCAGCTTTTCCCAGCTCCAATTGCCCGCCAAGCGGCCCTCAGCCGCTTCGCGGCGGACGATTTTGCAGACCAGGTCCCCCTCCAGATTCACCGCATCGCCCACCTGCATACGTCCCCAGCTCGTTTCCGCGAGCGTGGTGGGAATCAGATGCACCGCGAAAGCATCCGCAAACAGCTCCGCCACGGTCAGACTGATGCCGTCGCAGGCGATGGATCCCTGAGGAACCAGATTCGGCCGCACCGACTCCGGAACCGAGATTTCCACCCGGCGGTCCGGACCTGCCGCCTCAATGGCGCGCACATGACCGCAGGCATCCACATGCCCCGAAACCAGATGCCCTCCCAGCGCATCCCCATAACGGAGCGCCCGCTCCAGATTCACCACCGATCCGGTCCGCAGCCCCCCCAGATTGGTTTTGCGCAGCGTTTCCTCCAGCACATCAAAGCCGAGATCCCCCTCCCGCTGCCCGGCCAGCGTGAGGCAGACCCCGTTGACCGCAATGCTTTCACCGTTTTCATAGTACCGCTCCCAGGGGGAACAGCGGAACCAGAGACGTTTTCCGCCCGCACGTTCCTCCAACGCCACAATCGTACCTGTTTTTTGAATGATTCCGGTAAACATCGTTTTTCTCTCATACCCGGTTCGCCTGAATTCTCAACCCAAAGCCCCGGAAACTTGCTGAGTAGATGCATCTGCTACATCACGCAAACATCCGCAAAATTTCATCCGGATGGTCCACCACCCCATCCGCGCCGCCGGCTTCAAGCTCTTGACGGTCCCGGAATCCCCAGGTCACTCCCACGGTGAACATTCCGGTGTTTTTTCCGGTGGCCATATCCGTATTCGTGTCCCCCACATAGAGGACCTGTTCCGGTTTTAATCCCCAGGCCGCCAGAATAGCCCGTGCGCCGTCGGGCGCGGGCTTGACCGGCACCCCTTCCCGCGCCCCCCGCACGGTCTCGAAGATTTCTTCCCCAAAAACATGAAACACCATCTCCCGGGTGAAGGATTCCGGCTTGTTGCTGAACACCCCGAGCCGCAGTCCGGCCCGGGTCAGCCCACGCAGCATCTCCCGGATTCCGGGATAGGGGTCCGGATGATTCCGCCACTGCGTTGCATAGGTTTCTTTCATTTCACGCACCAGATCCTCGATCAGCGAACAGGAGATATCGGTCTCCGCAGGCAGACAGCGGCGGGCAAGCATCTCCATCCCGTCGCCGACAAAAAAACGGTACGCCTCCACCGGATGCTCGGGAAATCCCCGCCGGGTCAGGACCTGATTCATGGAGGCCGCGATGTCCTGCAGCGAATCGACCAGTGTCCCGTCCAAATCAAACAGTACCGCGGATGTTTTTCCTTTCATGATCATAAAAAATGGTTTTAGGTGAACTGATCTCAATGTCCACTCCAGAACCACCTGAACTGTCCCGAAGTCAGCGCCGTGAAAAGGCTGCCGCCGATGCCCTGCGCGCGCTGATCCGCGACACCTTGCTGGAAAAATTCCCGCTTCTCTCCGAAACACCGACTGAAGTCCCCCTGCAATTGTCGCTGAAAGTGAACTGCAGTGATCCGGGTCATCTCACCTTTGATCCGGATCTGCGGAGTCAGCTTTTGGAGCAGGCCACTATCCATCTTCAGCCCCGCCAGAAATTTCAGCCGGGAACCGTCTATGATTTCCATGCCGGCAAAAATTTTTTTCCCCCGCACCCCCTGCAGGTGTTCACCGGATATGATCCTTTCGGTCATCCCAAATGGGCTCCGGTTTCAGAAGTGCTTTCCGGGGACGAGCGCTTCCGGCTCTTCCGCGGAAAAGAACTGAAACAGGAACAGCTACCGGACTGGGGAAAAAATGACCGCACATTCAACATTCTGGGACAGGTGGTGACCGGACCTTGGGAGATCCCGCGCGCATATGGAAAACTGTGCGGACATCCGGAAATCGCTCTGAGCTGTCAGATCGTGGAGAGCCGGGATGTCCGGGCCCATTTCTCCCTGCGCCTCAATCTGCTTGCTGCAGGACTGGTTCCCGATGAACTGGAGAGTCTGCTGCAGGAGCCCGCCCTCGGAAACCTGGGATCCGCGCTCCGGGATCTGGAGCGGGAGGTGGAAGGGCTGGAAGTCTCGGCACAGAAGGCCTGGCATCATCAAAAAAACCGGGAACTGGATGCAATCCTACAAAAAATCCCCGCCCTGCTGAAACGTCTGATCTTCGACCTCGGGACGGAGTGACCTCAGGGAAGCAGGGTCACTGACCGCTGAACTGTCCGCGTAAAGTCTCAAGTTCGGCCTTAAGCTGCCGACGCTGCATTTCCCCCTGCATATTCTGCTCCGCCAACTGCTGCTGGGTCTGCAAAGCCCGGGTAAGCTTCTCCTCCATGGCGTCCAGCTCCGCATTGGCCGCTTTCAGTTTGTTTTCCAGCAGAGAAATCTTTTTTTGCGCATCCGTTTTAAGCTTGGCCTCTCTGTCCTCCATGGCCTCCTGATGCATGGCCCGCTCCTGATCAATCCGTTTGCGAAGAAGATCAAGATTTTCCTCCAGCTCTGTATGCAGATGCGTCGAATGGTCACGGTCCTCGCTGAGTTCTGCCTGGAGTTTTTCCAACTCGGAAGTCTGCAACCGCAGTTTTTTCTCAGTTTCCTGCAGTTCGATATATTTCTTTTCCAAATCCGTGGCTTTTTTTCGCCACTGATTCCGCTCTTCCACGGCCAAATTCATATCCTGGGTGCTGGAGGAAACCAATTCCTCCATCTGCTGACGCTGATTCTCTTTTTCGGTCAGATGCCGCTGCAGATTCTGAAGTTCCTGTGCAGCCTGCGTCAGATAGGCAGTGGCAAGATCCAAATCGCGGTTTTGGTTTTCCTGCTCCTGCAGCTCCTGTGAAATCAGCGCCGACATGCTGTCAATCATCTTCAGCACCGGCCCCCCATCCCGCACCACACTCCGCAGCTCGTTGTAATTCTGCTCAAGATTTTCTGAGTGCGCGACCATGGTGGTCAGCTTGGCCTTCAGCTTCTCTTTTTTCTGCTCCAGTTCCTCAATTTTCGCCAACAGGCTCGGAGCAGACGGGGAAGGCGGTGCGGCTTCAGCAAGCGTCTTCTCCACGGTGGATGCTTTCTGGAGCGCATTCAGTTCGTATTCGAGCTGCCAAAGCTCCTTTTGTGTGTTGAGCATCAGGGTTTCCACATCCCGGATCCGCTCATTACGCACCTTGACCATTTCCACCGCATCATTCAACAGTTTGGATTTGTTTTCCAGGTCGCGTCGGTAAGGATCCACACTGCGGCAAATGGCAGTGGCCACCTCTGCGGCTTCATAAACCTGTTCCGGATGAAAAGGCGGAACATTTTCGTCTTTGCGGTTAAGCGGGGATTCCGCAGGGAGCAGGATCAGTTTCTGACAGCCCGGGCAATTGACTTGTCCCCCAACAACCTGCTTGTTGATCGCCAGGGGAGCTTTGCAAACAGGGCAACAGAATTCGATGAGCATAGAAAGAAAAGCGGGAAGGAATTACTTGGGCAACGAGTAAATAGCAAAGTTTCCAGGTTGTCTAGGCCAATCATTCTAATCAAATCGAAATCGGAAATAAGGTCTTTGCGGAATGTTTCGATGGCTCGAGATTTTATGTTCTTGGATCGATTTTGATGAAGATTTTGATTTCGATATTGGCTTTCAACAATTGTGACATCCGCCCAGGGCGGAATTGATCACTTGATCTTTTTTGTTCATGCGGAATAGTAAAACCATGTGTGAATCCGATCCCATTTTGTACGAAACCCACATGCACACCGTTCTCTGCAAGCATGCACAGGGGAGCATGGATGAGTATGCGGCGCAGGCTGTGCGCAGGGGATTAAAGGGAATCACTGTGACCTGTCATTGCCCCCTGCCTGATGGGATGTCCAGCCGGGTGCGCATGGCTCCTGAGGAATGGCCCGCGTACGTGGAAATGGTCGAAACCTGCCGGGCGCGCTGGAAAGATCAACTGGATGTGCGTCTGGGTCTGGAGAGCGACTACCTGCCAGGACTCGAGGACTGGCTCAGCGAATTGCATGCCCGGGATCCACTGAATTTTGTGCTGGGCTCCATCCACCCCCAAATCGCCGAATATCAGGATCTTTATTTCCGCGGAGACTGGCCCGCCTATCACCGTCAGTATTTTCTCAGCCTGGCCGAAGCGGCGGAGTCCGGACTCTTCGACTCCCTGTCCCATCCGGATCTGGTGAAAAATTACGGCACGGAGGAGTGGGATCTGGAGGGGCTTCTGGATCACATCCGGGAATGTCTGGACCGGATTGCCCGCACCGGCATCGCCATGGAACTGAACACCTCCGGACTCCAGAAAACCCTCCCCGAAATGAATCCCTCCCCCACCATTCTGCGGGAAATCCGCGCCCGGAACATTCCCGTGACCCTGGGCGCGGACGCCCACCGCCCCGGCAGAGTGGCCGCAGATTTTGAACAGGCGCTCGACCTCCTCGAAAGCGCCGGCTTCCGCTCCACCCGAATTTTTTTAGACCGGAAACCAGTGGATATTCCTCTGGATGCCTCCCGGCGGAGTCTCCGGCCCGTCAACCCGGATTAACGTCTCCGCAGGGTACTAAGTACAGGTAGGTGATCGGACTCCTGCATTCCATGCACCACCCGGTATTCCTGAATTCTCCAGTTCCGGTCCGGCATGATCCAGTCAATACAGCGGCGCGGTGCCACAGAGGGAAATGTGAAGTCATGATGCGTGGCCTGCCCCCGGGAGGGCCGACGCTGAAAGCCTCCGAAACTCTCCAGCAGCTCCACCGCATTCTGTCCGGAAACCGAAGTCTCCGCGTCCGGCATTCCCGGCGGAGTGCTGTTTAAATTCCCCAGTACAATCATAGGACGGGATTCCTGACGCTGATAGCGGATCACCTCCTCCGCCGCCCCCACCCGGGTTTCCTCGCTCCGCACCTCCAAATGCAGTCCCATCACCACCACCTGCTCCTCCCCGCTCAACTGCAGGGTGGCCAGTAGGGCGTCATGATTCCCGGCAAACAGACTTTCCAGCTCCGAATACGGAGGCAAACGCAGACGCTGAACCTCGGAAACCGGCAGTCGGCTCAACAGGGCATTTCCAAAATCGTAACGGCGGAACCCCGGCAGTCCGGTGTCAAAATTCCGCTGACGGACCACGTAGTCAAATCCGGCCGCCTCGGCAATCACCGCAGCCTGATCCACATTGTGACTCCACCAGGTGTTGAAATCGACTTCCTGCAGAAATACAAAGTCTACGCCAAGGGCCTGGATTTCATTTCCAATACGGATCAAACGCTCCCGCCGCTCCTCCTCTGTCCCCCCCTCCGTGTTTTCCGCCCCCAGCGCCGACCCCCGTCCGTGCGCGATGTTGTAGGTCAGAATCCGCAAGGTGTCCGGTGCGGTGGCAGGCGCAGACAGTGCCTCTGCCGGAGACCCGAGGGTTGCGGCACGGTCCTTACGGGTCAGAACCACCCGCAGATAAAGCATCCCCAAGATCACACCGGTCAAAATCACCAGTTTCAACAGCCGCACAAACAGAATGTGGATGAATCGATTGATTCTTGATCGTTTTCGGTGTACCATACCTGCATCTTTAACCATATAAATCCATGCCCGACAATCCGCTTCCCACTCTGAATGCATGCCTGAACTTCACCGCACTGATTTTTCTGCTCCTCGGACGCTATGCCGTGAAACGAGGAAATGTCACCCGGCACTGGCAGTTCATGAGTCTCGCTCTGGCCACCTCCGCCCTGTTTCTGGGCAGTTATCTCTATTATCATTTTGTGGTGGGCAGCCCCACTGTCTACCAGGGCGCAGGCTGGGCCAAAGCGCTGTATCTGCTGGTGCTGATTCCCCATGTCATTCTCGCCACCCTTCAGGTTCCCTTTATCGTGGCGGTGGTCTGGTCCGCGCTGATGAAAAAATTCCGGCTGCATGTCAAACTGGTTCGCTGGGTCTGGCCGGTTTGGGTTTATGTGAGCGTCACCGGAGTCCTGGTCTACCTCATGCTCTACATTTTTCCGCATGGATAAAACACCCGGAGCGGGGCTACTTTTCGCGCCCCTTCGTGGCCAAATAATCCCCCAACCCACCCC
>JBMTJR010000129.1:0-6540 GCA_049438565.1 Kiritimatiellia bacterium | reverse complement strand
CAGGCAGGTCGAAATCATCCCGGAGCTGATCTACTTCCTCGGTAATCAGTCCCAGATCCTCGGCGATCACCGGAATGTCTCCGAAGGCGTTTTTCATGGCCTGGAAGAAATCATGACCGGGCCCCGTCACCCACTCTCCGTTCATCGCCGTGTCATCACCGCCCGGCACTTCCCAGTAGGCGGCAAAGCCGCGGAAATGGTCGATCCGCACGATATCCACCAGCCCCACCATGTGTTTCATCCGTTTCAGCCACCAGCGGTAAGCGTTTTCCCGGTGAAGATCCCATTTGTAAAGCGGATTTCCCCACAGCTGCCCGGTGGCACTGAAATAATCCGGCGGGACCCCGGCCACCACTGTGGGATGACCCTTTTCATCCAGGGAAAACAATTCCTGATTGGCCCAGACATCCGCGGAATCATGCGCCACGAAAATCGGAATATCCCCCACCAGACGGATCCCCTCTTCGCGGGCACAGTCCCGAAGACGCTGCCATTGACGGGCAAACAGGAACTGACGCAAGCGGGCGCGCTTAATTTGAGGGGCATGTTCTTTGGCAAAATTTTTCAAAGCGGCGGGGTCGCGGGAAACATATTCTGCATCCCATTCCACCCAGGGACGGAGCGCATACTGTTCTTTGAGGGAAACAAACAGCGCATAATCCTCCAGCCAGTCCGCCTCCTGCGCACAGAAATCGGCAAAGGCCGCTTTCAGCTCCTCCGAAGCCCTCCGGGAGAACAATCGGCAAACCTCATCCAGAATCCGCTGACGGAACTGCAGCACCGGTCCGTAATCCACCCGGCGGGTCGGGAACGCAGGCAGATCCCTGAGCTGATCAGGTTTCAGCAATCCGTCTTCGATGAGATCATCGAAAGAAATCAGCATGGGATTGCCCGCAAAGGTCGAGAGCGCCTGATAGGGCGAGTCGGCATACCCCGTGGGCCCCAGCGGCAAAACCTGCCAATAAGATTGCCCCGCAGACTTGAGGGTCTGCACAAACTGACGGGCCGCAGGTCCGATTTCCCCCATGCCATAAGGCCCGGGGAGTGAGGTGGGATGAAGCAAAATACCGGATTTTCGTGGGAATTTCATGTGTAGTGAGAATTGATGAATTGCCAATGTATTAAAACGTTTTAAAGGTCAAGTCAGTGTCAGAAAATAAATGGATCGGGGGTTTGCAACCCCCACAAATCTAAATTCTTCACCAAACCACACAAAAACGGCACTCCGGAATCGGAACAGGTCCAAAGCCCCCCCAAAAAAAATTTGAAAAAAATTTATTTTCCCTCTTGCCAAAAGCTAACCCTTGGGAGTAAATTTCAAACGTTACACCAGTTTTCAATTTGCGGATGTTCAAGTCCGTACATTTAGGAGAGCACGAGAAATGAAAAATGTGATTCAGTTAACATTTATTATCACAGCCCTTACTTTTTCAGGGAAAGCGTTGTCCGCCACGGGGATATTTGGAGGTTATGCAACCTTCGATGGGACCAAATACAAATCATCATCTCTGTATGGTGGTAGCGAGCCAACCTTTGACGGAGCTGATTTGGGTGAGTTCATCATAGGAACTGATACTCTAATTCTGAGCCAAGGAGAGACATTTACCTTCCAAAATAGCGGACATTCAACTTTCGAGTTTGCGTTTGCATATCGTGTAAGACTTAACTCTGACTCAAAATCAACAAACCCAGTGGATTATTCCTTTGTTGGTATGGGCGATGGAGCAACCTACGTAGGTGCTGGCTCAGGCGATGAAAAAGCTGAGTTTACAGGAGCATCTATCGACATGCTTTCTGGAATTACCACACCTTTAATTCCAACGACATACGCAATTGATATCATTCATAAAGCAGGTGCATGGGAAGGTGGGTCGAATTTTGAGCGTCTTGCCAGCAGGAACAGCCATAACCCTGGTGATACATCATGGGCGTCAGTAGACGCATTCACAGCCACCTTCAGTGTCATCCCCGAACCCTCATCCATCGTGATGCTGGCACTCACGGGTGTGGCTGCCGGTGGACTGGCATTGCTTAAACGCCATAAACGCGCGTAACCCTCTTGCCCGTGGATCGGTCCCTCCGATCCACGGGTGTTTTGTATTTCAAAAGTATCCGGAGACATTTCATGAAGAAAATTCTGTTCCCCTTGATTTTCCTGATCGGTTCATTGGCTCATGCGTCGATTGCCGCAGATGATGCATCCAACTATGCTTCCTGGACAAACGGCAGCAATCAAGGGACTGGATTTGCGGCTTGGTCCCTGAATAACAATGACAACGGTAGCACCATCTTTGCCGGAAATTTTCTTGGGAACTCCACGGACGGAGCTGGAGATATCAATACGGGCGGCCAAGCATTCGGGCTGTATGCAAATCCATCCGGTGCCTTTTCCACTGCGATTCGTTCCTTTTCCATGTCGGTTGGAGAGACCTTCACCGCTCAAATGGGGGTGAATTTTGACAACGGAAATAAAGGATTCAACTTCCGTATCGCCGGCGATTCTATCTTCAATTTTAATGTAGGGGGTGGCGGAAGTGTCAGTTCACCCAATGCCACCCTTAATCCGGGTACCGGTGCGGGATATAATTACGGAGGAAATGATGCGGTGATTGATCTTTCCCTAACCTTGGACACCGCCACGCAACTGTCCTACGTTATCAGTCGAAACTCCTCCCAGGGCTTTCAAGGAACTCTCTTTTCCGGAACCGTTACAGGTCTGAGTGCCGCCCCGGATAATTTCGAGTTCTATATCTCTGATACCGATGGGGGCGGCGCCGCTCAAAACAATCTCTACTTCAACAACCTGAGAGTCATCCCCGAACCTGAAACCGCCATGCTCCTAATCTGTGGCCTTGGGCTGATCTCTCTGTTGCGCCGTCAGCGCGCCAAGGTCTAAGAACCATTAATTGCATCGGTCCGTCGGCGTTCACGCCATGGACCCAATCGCAGGCAACAACCCTCTATTTTTCAATTGCCGTGGTACCGGGATTGAAATAGAGAATGCCCATGCTCGATTCTGCGCCTGCTTCCTGGGGAAATTATCCGAAGGCCCATCATGACTGCGTTCCGGTGTCGGACCGCCGTTCCCCCCTCCCCCGCGTCCGGGGATCCCTGCTGCCCTATGGTCTGGGCCGGAGCTACGGGGACAGTTGCCTGAATGACGGAAATACGCTGCTGTTGACCCGGGGGCTGGATCACTGGATCTCTTTTGATGCCCAAACCGGAATTCTCCAGTGCGAGGCCGGCGTTTCCCTGGCCGAGATTCTTCAATTCGCAAGTCCCCAGGGCTGGTTTTTGTCGGTCACTCCGGGCACCCGCTATGTGACGGTGGGCGGGGCCATTGCGAATGATGTGCACGGCAAAAATCACCATCAGGCCGGCACCTTCGGCAACTCTGTGCTTTCTTTCGAACTTCTTCGTTCCGACGGCAGCCGGATCCTCTGCTCCCGCACCGAAAACGCCCGCCTTTTCCGCGCCACGGTGGGGGGACTGGGACTGACCGGACTTATCACCCAGGCCACGCTGCAGTTGAAACCGATTGTGTCTCCCCTGATCGACTCCGAGCAGATTCGGATGGCAAATCTGAGTGATTTTTTCGCACTGGCGGATGAGACGCATGACCGCTTTGAATACTGTGTGGCCTGGCTGGACGGCATGGCCCGGGGAGAAAAAATCGGATCCGGAATTTTTATTCGCGGCAATCATGTCAGCACCCCCTCGGATCTGACCTGGAAAGAGCCTCCGGCCCTTCCCGTCCCTGTTTTCGCCCCCTCCTGGTTTTTGGGCAAACCTTTGGTCAAAGCGTTTAATTATGCCTACGCGAGAAAATTCAGGGGCGACCGGCATCAGGGCCAAGAGCACTTCCTCCCCTTTTTCTATCCGCTGGATGTGGCCAATAATTGGAACCGGGCCTACGGAAAACGCGGGTTTTTTCAGTATCAGTGCGTGGTCCCCCGAGAAGGGAATGGCGGCCCGATCCGGGAAATTCTCGAAATGATTTCCGCAAGTGGCCAGGGCTCTTTTCTGAATGTGCTGAAAGTGTTTGGAGATCAGAAGCCGGAAGGCTTGCTGAGTTTCCCCCGACCCGGAGTGACCCTTGCGATTGATTTCCCCAACCGGGGACAGGAGACTCTCCGTCTCATGTCCTCTCTGGATGAAATTGTCATGAAAAATGGCGGTGCGCTGTATGCCGCAAAGGACGCCCGGATGCGCAGAGAGGATTTTGAACAGTTCACCCCGGCTCTTGATGAGTTCGTCAAACAGATCGACCCCGCTTTCAGCAGCAGTTTCTGGCGCAGAGTCGCGCCGCTTTGAGTTTCAATCCTATCCACAAAAGTTTCATTTCTATGCCCACATCCACTCTCATAATCGGTGCCACCTCCGCGATGGCTGAACATTGTGCCCGTAAACTGGCGGCGGAGGGAGACCGGCTTCTGCTCGCCGCCCGCTCGCCGGAGCGTCTGGAGATTCTGGCGGAGGATCTCTGCGTCCGCGGGGCTTCCGAAGTGATCATTCTCCCTGCATTTGACGCACTCGATCCTGATTCATTTCCCGAACTGATCCGGGCCGCCGGAGAGTTTGAACGGGTATTGATTGCACATGGACACCTGCCGGAGCAATCTGCCTGCGAACAGGATTTCTCCCTCGCGGCGACGGAACTTCAAATCAACCTGATTTCGGTGATCGCTCTCTGCACCCTGATTGTTCCGGTTTTGGAGCAGCGGGGCGGCGGAACCCTGGCGGTCATCTCCTCCGTGGCCGGATTGCGGGGGCGTCAGAGCAATTTTATCTACGGAACCGCCAAGGGAGGATTAAATCTCTATTTACAGGGACTTCGCAACCGTCTGTTTGCCAAAGGAATCCGGGTCATCACGATTCTTCCCGGTTTTGTGGATACTCCGATGACGGCCGACCTGGACAAGGGTCCGCTGTTTGTCTCTGCGGAAAAAGCCGGAGCCTGCATTCATCATGCGCTGACTCAAGGGAAAGGCGATGTGGTGTATGTTCCCTTTTTCTGGCGCTATATTCTCTGGGTGATCCGGGCGATTCCGGAAACACTGTTCAAAAGACTGAAGCTCTGAATCAGATCAGTTCCGGCGGAGGATTGTCTCCGAACAGCGTCTGGTAAAGTTGGGTACGAAGCGCGTCAACCCCCTCCCCCAGTTCGGAAATCAGAGGAAAAACCTGTTCGCCGGTTTCGGCAACAAATTCGGCCAAATTTTCATCGGCGCTTTCTTCATCCATTTTATTTCCGACCACCAGATAGGGACGCTGCTCCAGTTCCGGATTGTAGAGGCGCAGTTCCTCGCGCAGATTCCGGAAATCATCCAGCGGATTCCGTCCGTCCACCCCGCCCATATCCAGAACAAAAACCAGCAAGCGGGTTCGTTCAATGTGGCGGAGGAAATCGTGTCCCAGCCCGATGCCGTCATGCGCACCATCAATCAGCCCGGGAATATCCGCAATCCGCACCCGTTTAAAGTCCGGATATTCCAGGGTCCCGATCAGGGGATTCAGCGTGGTGAAGGGATAAGCAGCCACTTTGGGGTGGGCATGCGTCAGCTTGGAGAGCAAGGTGGATTTACCGGCATTGGGATACCCGACCAGTCCCACATCCGCGATTACCTTGAGTTCCAGCCAGAGGATCCGCTGTTCCCCCTCTGTGCCGGGCGTGCATTCTTTGGGGGCCTGATTCGAAGAGGTTTTAAAATGAATATTGCCTTTCCCTCCGATGCCCCCCTGCGCCACAAGCAGCTCTTCTCCATGCCCCATCACTTCGCCCAGTATGGGACCCTCTTTTTCATTCAGACGCACCACGGTTCCCCGGGGCACTTTGACATAGAGCGGCTGACCCCGTTTCCCGGTGGACTGATTCGTTCCCCCCTTCTCTCCATGTTCCGCCCGTTGGTGGGGATGATCATAGAGATCGATCAGAGAATCCACATTTTCATCGCCCACGAAATAGACCGATCCGCCGTTTCCCCCGTCTCCACCACTGGGCCCGCCCAGCGGGACAAATTTTTCACGGCGGAAATAAGCGGAACCGTCCCCCCCATTGCCTGCAGAGACATAGAGTTTGACCTGATCTCTGAAAACGATGGACTTCATGGCGGGAACGAAAAACGCGGGCTCCACCCCGTGGAACGCCCGCGTGTTCAGAAATGAATCTGTTTAGTTCTGTGCGGCGGGTTCGAGCTCGCGGACATTCATCCGTTTTCCGGAGCGGTCGAAATAGACCTCGCCGTCTTTGAGTGCGAACAGCGTGTAATCTTTGCCGCAGCCCACATTGCGTCCCGCATGGAAACGGGTTCCAAGCTGACGCACAAGAATGCTTCCGGCAGTGACTTTTTCGCCACCAAAACGTTTCACACCCCGGCGCTGCGCATTACTGTCGCGTCCGTTCTTACTGGTACCTTGACCTTTTTTATGTGCCATGAGAAGAGCTCCTAAATAGTGAACCGGTCAGGAAAGACCGATGATTTTTACTTTGGTTAAAGACTGACGGTGACCGACGCGGCGTTTGTAACCCTTGCGGCGTTT
>JBMTJR010000128.1:0-6585 GCA_049438565.1 Kiritimatiellia bacterium | reverse complement strand
CCCCCATCCGCAGAGGCGAACGGCTGTTGGGCACAAGAAGCAACCGGTCCAGGTCCAGCGACTCCCTGGCCGCGCGGGCGGCAAGAAGATGTCCGTGATGAATGGGATTGAAGGTCCCGCCCAGGATGCCAAGCCGTTCCGCCTTTTGATTCATATTTTATCTATAGGCGGAAGAACTTTGAAGCGCAAGAAAAGCCTGTTTTCTTTACGCGAGGTCTTGCATGGGCGTTTTTCCTGACTAAAAGGAGCACCTGAATTTTCCAGAAACAACCTCAACGGAGAAAAATCCCCATGGCTGATATTATTGATGTATATGCAAGACAGATTGTTGATTCACGCGGTAACCCCACGATTGAAGTGGAAGTGACCCTCGACAGCGGCGCAGTCGGACGCGCAGCGGTTCCCTCCGGTGCTTCCACCGGCGAAAATGAAGCCCTCGAACTGCGCGACGGTGACAAATCCAAATGGATGGGCAAAGGCGTGCTCAAAGCAGTTGAAAACGTGAACAGTCAGATCTGCGATGCGCTGATCGGCATCGACGCGATGGATCAGCTGACCGTGGACCAGATCATGCTGGACCTCGACGGCACCGAAACCAAATCCAACCTCGGCGCCAACGCCATGCTCGGCGTTTCTCTGGCCACCGCCCATGCGGCCGCCGAAGAACTGGGCCTGCCCCTCTTCCGGTATCTCGGCGGCTCCAACGCCAAGGTTCTCCCCGTGCCGATGATGAACATCGTGAACGGCGGCTCCCACTCCGACGCTCCGATCGCCTTCCAGGAATTCATGATCCGTCCCAAAGGCGCGGCCTCCTTCAGCGAAGGTCTGCGCTGCGGCGCGGAAGTCTTCCACAACCTGAAAGCCATCCTGAAGAGCAAAGGACTCTCCACCGCGGTGGGAGACGAGGGCGGATTCGCCCCCAACTTCTCCGGCGGAACCGAAGAAGCCCTGGGCTGCATTCTCGAAGCCATCAAAAAAGCCGGTTATGAGGCCGGAAAAGATGTCAGCATCGCTCTCGACTGTGCCGCTTCCGAATTCTTCAAAGACGGCGTCTATGACTACACAAAATTCGAAGGACCCGATGCGGCCAAGCGCAGTTCCGCCGAGCAGGCCGACTACCTGGCCGAACTGGTTTCCAAATACCCCATCGACTCCATCGAGGACGGCATGGACGAAAACGACTGGGACGGCTGGAAACTGCTGACCGACAAAATCGGCAGCAAAATTCAGTTGGTGGGTGACGATCTGTTCGTGACCAACACCTCCTACCTGCAGCGCGGAATCCAGAGCGGCACCGCAAACTCCATTCTGGTGAAAGTGAATCAGATCGGAACCCTCACCGAAACCATGGACGCCATCGAAATGGCCAAGCGCAACGGATACTCCGCGGTGATCTCCCACCGTTCCGGAGAAACCGAGGACACCACCATTGCCGACATCGCTGTGGCCACCAATGCCGGTCAGATCAAAACCGGTTCCATGAGCCGCTCCGACCGGATCGCCAAATACAATCAGCTCCTCCGCATCGAGGATCTGCTCGGCAGCAACGCCGTGTATGGCGGCGGTGCCCTGTACCTGGACAAAATCTGATCCCGGGATCCACAGGAATCCGGAACGGCCCCGCAGCTGCGGGGCCGTTTTTTTAGAGCATTTTCAAAAATAGCGTAGCCGGATATTTTTTGTTTTGCCACGAGGGGACGCAAAAGTTTTCGACCCCTATAGCCCCGCTCTGAAACGCTCCTCATTCGAAAGGACGAAGTGAATTTTATGGAATCGTTCACCTGAATGATGCCATAAAATACAAAGCCCATTTTCTTATTCGTTTCATTATGGGGCTATAGGGGTTGAAAATTTCGCGCCCTTTCGCGGCTACAGTTTTATTTACATTGCTCTAGTCCTGAGCATAAATTTTCTTTACAAATCCGTTAATTTTTTCCTCGTATTTATCCTGAAAGAGTCATAGTTTCACCCTATGTCCAGTTTCCATCATCTCACAAAAATGATGACCGCAATGATCACGGTTCTGGTGATCTGCGGGGCGGTGATTGGATTTATTCCTCAATTCAGGAAATTTCAGGACCACGAAAACCGTCTGGCGGAACTGCGGATGGAAAAAGCAAAAGCGGAACTGCGCCTGCAGGACCTGCGGGTCCGCCAGCAGCGCTTCCAGAATGACCGGGATTACGTCCGGAAAGTGGCCCATGAGATCGGCTTGGTGGAACCGGAGGAGATGGTGTTCCGGTTTTATGATGACTACCGCGCTTCCACCCGCGAAATCCGCTGACGCCCCCTGATGTCCGATTTCCAAACCCAGGGCGATGTCACCTTTGATTTTTCCCGTCGGGAAAGACTCGGATTCCCCGAAATCGTGTACGGTGAATTCAAATCTGCGGATCAGCTTCAGCGCATCGTGCAGCAGTGCCGCGAACGGAATCACCCGGTCCTGATCTCCCGCTGTCAGCCGGAAAAAGCGGAACAACTCACCGACGGAATCTACGATCCGGTGGCCCGGACCTGGCTGTGGCAGACGCAGCCCCCCCCTTCCCGTCCCGGGAAAGTGGCGGTACTCTCCGGCGGCACCGCCGATGCCCCGGTGGTGGCTGAATGCCGGGCCGTACTCTCTTTTCTCGGACTGAAAAATGAAAGTTATCAGGATATCGGGGTCGCCGCGGTGCAGCGCTTTCTTCAGTCTCTTCCCGAACTGGAATCTTATGACGTGCTCATTGTGGTGGCGGGATTCGAAGGTGCCCTCGCGTCGGTTGCGGCCGGACAATGTCCGCAACCCGTGATCGGGGTTCCCACCAGCGTGGGGTATGGCGTCGCGGCCCAAGGGACCGCCGCTCTGCATGCCATGCTGGCGAGCTGTGCCAACGGCCTGATGGTCATGAATGTGGACAACGGCGTGGGCGCCGCCCTGGCCGCCGGAAGGATTTTAAGAAGTCAGTAGTCATGGGGTCATCCGAAGGCCCTGAGCGCAGCCGAAGGGTGGTCATTGGTCATTGGTCATTGAAAAATAGATTCTCCATGTCAGGTTGCTAGTGACGAATGACGATTGACCATTCCCCGATGACCCATGACAAATGACTCTTCCCTCTCCTGCACCGATGCCAACGAGGCCGTCGCGGATGTTGCCTTCCGCCTGAACGAGCTTTGTGCCCTCTATCCCATCACTCCCTCCTCCTCCATGGGAGAACTCTGTGATGAATGGGGACAGACCGGACGGACCAATCTCTGGGGAACGGTGCCGCAGGTGGTGCAAATGCAGAGCGAGGCCGGCGCGGCGGCCACTCTCCACGGCGCCCTGCAGACCGGCACTCTGGCCACCACTTTCACCTCCTCCCAGGGCCTGCTGCTGATGCTGCCCTCGATGTTTAAAATCGCCGGAGAACTCTGTCCCTGCGTGATTCATGTGGCGGCCCGGGCCGTGGCCACCCACGCCCTGTCCATCTTTGGCGATCACTCCGATGTCATGGCCGTGCGAAGCTCCGGCTTTGCCATGCTGGTCTCCTCCTCGGTGCAGGAGGCGCATGATTTCGCCGCCGTCGCCCAGGCCCTGAGTCTGAAAACCCGCATCCCGGTTCTGCATTTTTTCGACGGCTTCCGCAGCTCCCATGAACTGACCGATTATCACCGCATCCCCGATCAGACGCTCGCCTCCCTGGTGAGCAGCGAGGATATTCTTGCCCACCGGAACCGCGCCCTGAACCCCAACCACCCCGTGATCCGCGGCACCTCGCAGAATCCGGATGTGTTTTTCCAGGGCCGGGAAGCCCCCAACCGTCTATATGAGGCCCTGCCCGGCGAACTGGAAACCCTCTTTGACCAGCTGAACGCTTTGACCGGACGCTCCTACGCGCCGGTAAGCTATCATGGCGCGCCCGATGCGGAGCGGGTGATTGTGATCATGGGATCCGCTGCGGAAACCGTGACCGAAACCGTGGAGGCCCTGCAGGAAAAAACCGGCGTGCTCCAGATCCGGCTCTACCGTCCCTGGCCCGCGCGGGCCTTTGTGAATGCGCTGCCGGAGAGCGTGAAATCCATTGCCGTGCTCGACCGCACCAAAGAAGCCGGCAGCTTCGGAGAACCGCTGTATCTGGATGTAGCCGCGACCCTCCAGCAGGCGGGACGGGATATCCGGATTCTGGGCGGCCGCTACGGACTGGGATCCAAAGAATTTACTCCGGCCATGGCGAAAGCGGTCTTCAGAGAACTTGACCGCGAAAATCCGAAACCCCGCTTCACGGTGGGAATCGAAGATGATGTGACCGGACTCAGTCTGGAGGTGGAATCAGGATTTCATTTGGAGGACCCCGCCTGTGCCCGCGCGGTTTTTTATGGACTCGGGGCGGACGGAACCGTCAGTGCGAATAAGAACAGCATCAAAATTCTCAGTAAAATTCCCGGAATGCATGTGCAGGGATACTTTGTTTACGACTCCAACAAATCCGGCTCGCGCACCGTGTCCCACCTCCGCTTCGGCCCGCAGCCCATCCGCGCCCATTATCTGATTCAGTCCGCGACCTTTATCGCCTGCCACTCTTTTGCTTTTACCAAACAGATTGACCTCCTGGCCCGGGCGGCTGCCGGCGCGGTCTTTCTGCTGAACAGTCCGCATCCTGCGGAGAAAGTTCTCGAGCATTTGCCTGCGGAGATGCTTGAGCAGATCGAGCGTTTGCAGCTCCGGATGTACGTGATCGATGCCAGCAGGGTCGCGCGGGAATGCGGACTCGGCGGCCGCATCAATACGGTGATGCAAAGCTGTTTCTTTCAGCTCTGCGGTGCCCTGCCGCAGGCGGAGGCGTTGCAGGCGATCCGGGAGGCGGTGCGGCAAAGCTACGGCAAAAAAGGAGAGCAGGTGGTGGCCCGGAATCTGGAGGCGGTGGAACGCGCCCGCAATGCCCTGCAGGAGGTCCCGCGTCCGGAGGAGTTTCCGCACGGAACCCCCGCGCCCGCCACGGTGCCGGAAAGCGCACCGGCGTTTGTGCAGAAGGTCACCGCGAAGATTCTCCGCGATCAGGGCGGGCAGCTTCCCGTGAGTGCGATGCCGCTGGACGGGACCTGGCCGGTGGGCACTTCCAAATGGAATCAGCGGGATCTTTCCCCAGTGGCCCCGGTGTGGGAACCGGATTTGTGTATCCAATGTGGACACTGTGTGGTCATCTGTCCGCACGGAGTCATTGAAGTCAAACAGGCCGCGGCAAAAGATTTAAGTTCCGCCCCCGAAACTTTCCCCAAACCGGTTCTGCGCGGGCAGGACTCTCCGGAAAACCATTACCTGCTCCAGCTGGATCTTCCCAACTGCACCGGATGCGGGCTCTGTGTGGAAATCTGTCCCGCCCGCAGCAAGACCCAGGCAAACCTCAAGGCCCTCCATCAGGAGGAAAAAGCTCCGCAGCTTGAACTGCAGAAAGTACATCTGGATTTCTTCCGTCAGGTGCCCCCGCTTCCCGAAGCGCCCCAGACCCGCACCCTGCGCGGAGTTCAGTTCCTGCCCCGCCGCTTTGAATTTCCCGGAGCCTGCGCCGGTTGCGGCGAAACCGGGGTGCTCAAGCTGCTCAGTCAATTGTTCGGCGACCGGATGCTGATCGCCAACGCCACCGGCTGTTCCTCCATTTACGGGGGGAATCTTCCCACCACGCCCTGGACCACCGATGCAGAGGGACGCGGCCCCGCCTGGGCCAATTCACTGTTTGAGGACAATGCGGAATTCGGATACGGATTCCGCCTCTCGGCCGATTTGAAACGTCAGCAGGCGGAAACGCTGCTTCGGGAACTTTTCCCCGACCGGGCGGAGGCCCTGATCACAGCCTCTTTAGAGGTTCCCAGCGAAATTGAGGCGCAGCGGCAACGAATTTCAAATTTGAAAGCTGAGATCGAAAACCGGGCGGACGAACCTGAGGTACAACAGCTGCTCAGTGTTCTCGACACCCTGGTCGACCGCTCGGTCTGGATCATCGGCGGCGACGGCTGGGCCTGCGACATCGGTTTTGGCGGTGTCGATCATGTGCTTTCCAGCGGTCGGAACGTGAATCTTCTGGTTCTGGACACCGAAGTTTATTCCAACACCGGAGGACAGGCCTCTAAATCGACTCCGCTGGGCGCCATCGCCAAATTTGCCGCCGGGGGAAAACTCACCGGCAAAACAGATCTCGCCCTGCACGGAATTCTGAAAGGGAATGTGTATGTGGGAACCATCGCGCTGGGAGCGAAACTCCCCCAGGCCCTGAAAACCCTGCAGGAGGCCGAAGCCTGGAAGGGTCCCTCCCTGATCATCGCCTACAGTCCATGCATTGCCCATGGTTATCCGCTGCAGCGCTCCCTGGATCAACAGAAAAATGCGGTGCTCAGCGGTTATTGGCCTTTGTTTCGGTTTCATCCCCGGACAGGGCAGCTGACCATGGACAGTGCGGGAGAGCCGGAAATCGCGCTCAAGGAATACATGTATCAGGAATTGCGGTTTAAATTGCTGGAGCTCACCCATCCCGAAAGCGCCGATGAATTGTTAAAACAGGCGGAGATCCGGATTCAGCAGCGGTTAAGGTTTTTAAAGACCCTCAGTCAACCCGGGGAGCCGGGAACATGAAA
>JBMTJR010000127.1:0-6619 GCA_049438565.1 Kiritimatiellia bacterium | reverse complement strand
CGCCATGCTGCATGCCGTGGGTTTCAGCCGGGATGACTTCAAAAAACCGCAGGTTGGTGTGGCATCGACCTGGAGTATGGTCACCCCCTGCAACATGCACATCGACCAGTTGGCCCGCGAATCCAACGATGCGGTGGATGCCGCCGGAGGCAAAGGAATCATTTTTAATACAATCACCATTTCCGACGGAATTTCCATGGGCACCGACGGGATGCACTACTCCCTGGTGTCCCGGGAAGTCATCGCCGACTCCATCGAAACGGTGGTCGGCTGTCAGATGTTCGACGGTCTGATTGCGATTGGCGGATGCGATAAGAACATGCCCGGATGCATGCTCGCCATCGCCCGGCTGAACCGTCCCGCCATTTTTATCTACGGAGGCACCATTCTTCCCGGGAACCACAAAGGCAAAGACGTGGATATTGTCTCAACCTTTGAGGCGGTGGGAGCCCATGCCCGCGGGGACATCGATGACGCCGAACTGCAGACGATTGAGGAAGTGTCCATTCCCGGACCCGGTTCCTGCGGCGGGATGTACACCGCAAACACGATGGCCTCCGCGATTGAGGCGCTGGGAATGAGTCTGCCGGGAAGTTCTTCCCAGGCCGCCGTCTCTCCTGAAAAAGCGGCAGACTGCCGGGCCGCAGGTGCTGCCATCATGAATCTGATCGAAAAGGGAATCACTCCCAAACAGATCATGACCAAAAAAGCCTTTGAGAATGCAATCACGATGGTCTGTGCACTTGGCGGGTCCACCAATGCGGTCCTGCATCTGCTGGCGATGGCCTGGACCACCGGCGTGAAACTGAGTCTGGATGATTTCACCCGGGTGGGCAAAAAAGTGCCGGTGCTGGCGGATCTCAAACCCAGCGGAAAATATGTGATGAACGAGCTGGTGAAAATCGGTGGTGTCCAGCCCCTGATGAAAACCCTTCTCGATGCGGGTCTGCTGCATGGAGACTGTCTCACGGTCACCGGAAAAACTCTGGCCGAGAACCTCAAAGGAGCGAAGCCCTATCCGAAAGGACAGGATATTATCCGTCCGCTCAGCAACCCGATCAAACCCGAGAGTCATCTGGTGGTGCTGCGCGGAAATCTCGCACCGGAAGGCGCAGTGGCCAAGATCAGCGGCAAAGAAGGCCTGCGTTTCAAAGGAACCGCCAAGGTATTCAGTTCCGAAGAGAAAGCGCTGCAGGCCATTCTCGACGGCACCATCAAGGCGGGCCATGTCATCGTGATCCGCTATGAAGGACCGGTCGGCGGACCCGGAATGCGGGAAATGCTGTCCCCCACTTCCGCAGTGATGGGCAAAGGTCTGGGCAAAGAAGTCGCCCTGATTACAGATGGACGTTTTTCCGGAGGCAGTCACGGATTTGTGGTCGGACACATCACCCCCGAAGCTGCCATCGGCGGACCGCTGGCCCTGGTGAAAAACGGCGATGAAATCACCATCGATGCGGAAACCGCCGAACTGACGCTTCATGTGAAGAAAAAAGAACTCAAAGTCCGCCGGGAAAAACTCAAACTTCCCAAAGTCCGGGTGAAAACCGGCGTGCTGGCCAAGTATGCCTCCACCGTGACTACCGCCAGTGAAGGGGCACTGACCGATAAAGTGCTGCCTCCTCCCAACCGTCTCCGCTAATCCCTAGCCCCGACTCTGCAATGATTACTCATGTCGTTCAATGGAAAGTAAAGGACCAGGCTCTCGGCCTGGACAAGGCTGGGATTCTGGAAAAACTGAAACAGGATCTTGAGAATCTCTGTAACGAAATTCCGGAGATCATCTCTCTGCAGGTCGGCCTGAATGCCAAAGCTGCCGATGCGGCGTCGGATGTGGTCCTTTTGTCGACCTTTGCGGACTGGGAAGCGCTGGAGCGCTACCAGCAGCATCCCGCCCATCAGGAAGTTGTCGGTTTTGTCCGCGAAATTGCAGTGGAAAGGCGGGTGGTCGATTTCGAAGACTGAGCCCGAAATTCCTCCTCCGGAAAACCTCCCAAAATGTCACAGAGACCTTCCGGGAGGTTTTTTTGTCTTTTCCTGCTTTTTTTCAGCCGGGGCTGTCATACAAACAATACACCTTTCTAACTACCTAAAAAAACTGAAACATGACTGATACAACCATCCCTGTAAAAATTAATCCCTGCCATGAAATGACGGTGGAGGAAATCCGTGAGCTGATTCTGTACCATCTCCGCTTCTCTCTGGCCCAGGCTCAGAGTCTGGCCACCACCACCGACTGGCGCAAAGCGGTTTCTCATGTGGTGAATGATCTGCTGATACAGCGTCTGATCTCCACCCAGAGTGCCCACCAGAAAAGTGATGCCCGCCGGGTTTATTACCTGTCTCTGGAATATCTGATGGGACGCCTGCTCGACAACAATCTGCACAATGCGGGAATTCACCGCAAAATGATTCAGGCGCTCGATGATCTCGGTGTGGATTATGAGACGCTGCGGGATGATGAAAAGGACATGGGGCTCGGAAATGGCGGTCTGGGCCGGCTTGCGGCCTGTTTCCTTGACAGTATGGCGACACTGGATCTGCCCGCAATCGGCTACGGAATCCGTTATGAATTCGGACTCTTCCGCCAGGAATTTGTCAACGGCTATCAGGTGGAGCATCCGGACAACTGGCTCCGCTTCGGGAATATCTGGGAACTGATCCGTCCGGAATACGCACAGACCATTCCGATTTACGGTGAAGTGCAGAGCGTGTTCGATGATTCAGGCCGATACGTGCCCAAATGGATCAACACCCGCGATGTGGTGGGTGTTCCCTACGATGTGCCTATCGCCGGATACGGTACTGAAACCGTAAACTTCCTTCGACTCTGGGAAGCACGCGCTTCAGAGGATCTCGACCTGAATATCTTCAATCAGGGCGGATATGTGGAGGCCGTGCAGGAGAAAAACATGTCGGAGGTGATCTCCAAAGTTCTCTATCCGAACGATTCCACTGAAAATGGAAAAGAACTGCGGCTGGTCCAGCAGTATTTCTTTGTGGCCTGCTCCCTGCGTGACATTATCCGCCGTTTCAAGCGGGAGCATTCCAACTGGTCGGTCTTCCCGGAAAAAGCCACCATTCAGTTGAACGACACCCATCCCGCCGTGGCGGTTCCGGAGCTGATGCGCATTCTTCATGATGAAGAGGGCCTGAGCTGGGATGAGTCCTGGGGCATTGTCATCCAGACCTTTGCCTACACCAATCACACCCTGCTACCCGAAGCGCTGGAACGCTGGTCGGTGCCTCTGTTTGGCAAGGTCCTGCCCCGGCATTTGCAGATCGTGTTTGAGATCAACAAACATCACCTCAAACAGGTGGAGGCCAAATGGCCGGGTGACGCGCAGAAACTGCGCGACCTCTCGTTGGTGGAGGAAGGTCATGTGAAACACCTGCGTATGGCCCACCTCTCTGTGGTGGCCTCCTATTCAATAAACGGGGTGGCCGCACTGCACACGGAACTCCTGAAAAAACACCTTTTTACGGATTTCAACGATCTGTTTCCTGGACGGATCAACAACAAAACCAACGGCATCACTCCCCGCCGCTGGCTGTTGGCCTGTAACCCGGAATTTGCGGAACTTATCAGCGAAAAAATCGGCAACGATTGGCCGCGGGATCTGATGCAGCTGGAAAAACTCTGTCCTTTTGCGGAGGATGAGGATTTTTGCAAACGGTTCATGGATATTAAATTCCGCAACAAACAGAAACTTGCGGAAATCATTCAGAAAGAATGCGGGATTGAGGTGGATCCTCATGCGCTGTTTGATGTGCAGATCAAACGGCTGCATGAATATAAACGGCAGCACCTGAATTTGCTCCACATTCTTTATTTGTACCGTCGACTGCTTCAGGAACCGGATTTTGATATGGCCCCCCGGGTATTTATCTTCGGTGCGAAAGCCGCCCCGGGATATGACCTTGCCAAAACCATTATCAAAGCGATCAATTCCGTGGCCTCCACCATCAACAATGATGAGCGGATTCAGGGCAAACTCAAAGTGGTCTTTCTCCCCAATTACCGGGTGAGCCTGGCCCAGCGCATCATCCCGGCGGCCGATCTTTCCGAACAGATTTCCACGGCCGGTAAAGAAGCCAGCGGAACCGGGAATATGAAACTGTCCCTTAACGGAGCGCTTACGATCGGAACCCTGGACGGCGCCAACATCGAAATCAAGGATGCGGTTGGCGACGAGAACATTTTCATCTTCGGCAAGACCGTGGAGGAGGTGGAGGAAATCTGGAAACAGGGCTACAATCCCCATGCGCTGGTGGATGCCAACCCGACCCTCAAAGCCCTGCTGGAATGGATCGGCAGCGACTTTTTCACGCCGGGCGAACACAATGCAATGCTCTCTGTCAAACAGAGTCTGACCGATCATGGCGACCCCTTCCTGGTTCTGGCGGATTTCGATGATTATATCCGGGCGCAGCACGAAGTGGATGCCGCTTACCGGGATCAGAAATCCTGGGCCCGCAAGGCGGTGCTCAACGCGGCAAGAGTGGGCATGTTCTCCAGCGACCGCACGATCCGTCAATACAATGAGGATATCTGGAAACTCGAAGCAGTTGCACCACAGGAACTGGCGTGAGTTCAAACAGTCAGCCTCCCGGATATCTCTGGCTCGATGCGGAATTCTCCAGTCTGGAACTGGAAGAGGCCGAGATTCTGCAGGTGGCTCTCATGGCCACCGATGCCAATCTCAAACGTCTTGCTCCTCCGGAAAAAGATGTGGTGCTGTTTATCAAACGCACCAATGACCGGGGAATCAGTCCCTGGGTAAAAGAGCATATCCCCCATATCATTGAAGGATGTCTTGGGCCCAAAGCGGTTACCCTTGAGGATGCGGAAGTCCGGCTCTGCTCGTATATTGACCAGGTGATCGGTCCCATTCAGGAACTCCCGGGGCAGCGTCCGATCATCGCCGGAAATTCCGTGCACAATGACTGGTATCTGTTCCGGCGCCTCTTGCCGGGCATCCTGCGTCGCAGTCATTACCGCCTGCTCGATGTTTCCACCCTGAAAACCCAGTGGACGGATTTCTGGAACCAGCCCGCCCCGCCCAAGGAGGATCCCGCGTTTATCAAACGTCATTTCCCCCAGGCGCGGCTTCGGGAGGATATGGGGCAGCATGACGCCTATTTCGACATTCAGGCCTCCGTCGCGGAACTTGCGTACTACAGGAAAAAATTAAAAATCTGAAATTTCAAATCCCAGATTTCAAATTTCAAATCCCTTCAATGACCTATAAAAACTTCGAGGATCTCCCGGTTTGGCAGGACAGTGTTCAGCTATCTGTGAAGATCTTTGAAGTGACCAGGAATCAGGCTTTCAAGGGGCAAGGAGATCTGGCCAATCAGATTCAGCGCGCAGGTTTATCCATCCCGAACAATATTGCCGAAGGATTTGAGCGGGGCACAACGCCTGAACTCCTTCAGTTTCTCTACTACGCCAAAGGATCTGCGGGTGAAGTGCGTTCTATCTGCCATGTGATCGAGCGAATTCAGGTTTTCGATCCTCTGAAATCTCAAATTATCGATCTGAGATCTGCGGCCCTCAGTATCTCCAAACAACTGGGGGCCTGGGCATTTTCGCTGCAGGAGTCGGACATCAAAGGCAGCCGACACCTCACAGAAAAATCTTTGCAAAGTTACAAACAGGATAAACAAGCCTCACGGTTTTTAACCGAACTTCGTGAGCAGCATGAAAAACGACTGCATGAAATCCTGGAAGAACGGAAAAAATCAAAGTCTTGAAATCTCCAATCTGAAATCTCCAATCTGAAATCTTAAATTTAAAATCCCAAATCTCTATGCCATCCCCTGACCTTCACGACATTGAAGACCGGGAGCAGGGTCCCCGGCACCTTCGCGGAAAACCGGGGGCGCTGGTCACCGGACTTGCCCTCTGCTGGTCCGTGTTTCAATTGCTGATCGCCAAAGTCTGGACCCTGAATGCGGAAGTGGTCCGTTCTGTGCATCTGGCGTTTGCACTGGCGCTGGTGTTTCTCTGTTTTCCGATGTTCCGCAAGGGCAGCTTTCCCGGACTGAGTCCGCGGGACCGACTTCCCTGGTGGGATTTACTTTCCGCCGTTTTTGCCGCGTTGTGCGCCCTGTACATCGTCATCGAACGCGAAGGTCTGGCGGCCCGGATCGGAGATCCGCTGCCCCGCGATATTTTTGTGGGCGCTGTCCTTTTGCTTTTTCTTCTGGAGGCCGCCCGACGGGCCGTGGGGCCCGCCCTCCCCTGCGTGGCGGGTTTTTTCATCGCGTACAGCCTGTTCAGTGAATCTTTTCCCGGCGTTCTGGCCACCGCCGCCACGCCGCTTCCCCGAATTATTGAAACCCTCTCCCTGAGCACCCAGGGCATTTTCGGCGTCCCGCTGGAAGTGTCGGCCAACACAGTGTTTCTTTTTGTTCTTTTCGGCGCGCTGCTGGAGAAAGCAGGCGGCGGAAAATATTTTATTGATCTGGCCTTTAGTCTGCTGGGCGGATTCCGGGGCGGCCCCGCCAAAGCCTCCGTGCTGGCCAGCGGACTCACGGGAATGATCAGCGGAAGCAGCATTGCGAACACCGTGACCACCGGCACTTTCACCATTCCCCTGATGAAACGGGCCGG
>JBMTJR010000126.1:0-6583 GCA_049438565.1 Kiritimatiellia bacterium | reverse complement strand
CGTTTTTGATCCGCTCTGCAATCTCCGCCCATTCGGCAATCTGCTGATCCTTGATCTGATCATTCTTGGTGGCTTCCCCAATGAGCGTCTCCATATTCCGGTGCGTCTCCATCAACTGCTCCGCCCGGGCCATCTCATCCAGAGCCCAGTCCAGAAGTTTTTCGGTCGTGTCCGCATTCTGAAGGTCCGCAGGATCCCGCTCCAGAGTATTCTGGTTTGCCTCCAGAGAGAGGGCTTCCTGACGGATGGATTCATCCAGTTCCCCCAAAAGCCGGTCCATCTGACTCAACAGCATTTTGGCATGCTCCTCTTTGCTTAAAACCAGAATTCGGAAACCTGCACTCTGACTCGGTTCACGCTCCGGATAGGCATCCAGCGCCATGGCAATCAGTTCAATCACAGACCCCGCTCCGTATCCCAGTCGCTCGGGGGAAAACTCGAACGCTTCCATCCCTGAGATTCCGGACATGGGCAGCACTTCTTTTTTCTGCTTCGGACCGGGGGCCTCTTCTTTCAGCTGACGGAAACGGGTCCAGACCTCCTTTAATCCGAAATCATCCCGCGCACTCACATCCAGCTCCAGAAACTCGTCCTCCAACACGGCCACCGTGGATCCAATCCCGCTCATGGACACACTGGGAGGAAGATCGGTTTTGGCAATCACCTCCACAGTGGCGGGCTGACGGGGCATGAGCCCTACCTGATCCACCCATTGGAGCAAAAGAGTCTGATTGGTTTCCACCAGAATCCCGGGCATTTCAAAATCGGCACCCACCAGATTTTCCGCGCGCAGATCCCCGGCACTCGCAGACTCAAGTTCACGGCTGACTTTCCCTTTCATCCGCACTTCACTTCCCCTGGGCACTTCCAGTCTGCGCCGCCGCATCGCAATTTCATCCTCGGCCCGTTCGAGATACGGCGGCCAGGTAACCGAAACGGACATGGAGATCAGCTCCGGGCGCAGAAGAGGGTTCACTGAAATCCGGACTTTTGCATCTCCGGAACTGAGAGCCAGTTCTCTTGCCTGCGTAAGGCCCTCCACCTCCACCTCCACCCGGGAGTCCTCGACCCGAATCTCGGCCTGTTCCGGTCCGTTGAGTTTTGCCTGAACCTCCCTGACCGGTTCGTCCTTCACATGAGAAACCTCCCCGGCCACGCGGAAAGGTTCTCCATGGGGCACCACCAGTTCCCGGGGGAATCCGCTGAGGCGGACAAAGGTGAACCGTTCGATTTGACTTCCCGGATTGAGCCAGCGCTGAAAACTGTTCAATGCCGCATCCGGCAGCCAGAACAGATAAACCATCACCGCGAAGCAGATGGCGGCCGTGGCGATAAGTATTTTCCGGGTACGTGAGCTGTCCAGACGTTCCTCCGCCCGCACCCCGGAGAGCTGCGTGGCCACCTGAAGAATCGCCGCCTGGCGGAGCGCCGGGGAGCCGGCCCAGGTTTCTCCTCCACCCTGGGCCAATTCCACCGCGCCCAGCAAACGGTCTCCCACCCGGGGATCCAGACGTCCCATCAGTCGGGCCACCCGGTCCGGCCCCGGTCGGTCAAGCACCCAGCGCCGGATCCAGGGCGCCAGACTCAACACGATCCCCACCGGAACCGGCACGGCAAAAAGCAGCCGCAGCCAGGCCGGGGTTTCCCAGAACCGGTCCGAAAGAGACAGCAGTCCATAACTGAAAAGAGGAATCAGCCCCAGCAGTCCCAGCAGGGTGAGGGTGTTCAGCCATCGCCATTTTCTCTGAAAACGCTCCAGCGCCGTTTGCAGTTCTTCGGGAAATGGAGGAGGGTTCATTGCGTCGTTCATATCCAGCCCTGCCGTTTGCGTAAAATCCAGTATACCCCGAAAAGAACCAGAAGGGAAATGACCCAGAGCGGATGTTGCCAAATGCGTCTGACGGTCAGGACTTTCTGTTCCTGCGGCAACCGCTTCAGAGAATCCAGCAGGGAGGAAACCTCATCGGTACGCACCAGCTTCCCGGAAGTCACCCGGGTCATCTCCCGCAGAATCGCCGGATCCGCAGGGACGCCGACCTGTTCCGGAATATCCCCTTCCACCAGAAACTCTGAAGTGAACCAGACCGTGTCTTCGTCAGGTTCCAGCAACTCCACGCGCTGGAGCCCGGGAGCGGCCGGAGTCCACAGCGCCTGGTAGGTGCCTCCACCCTCCAGAGCCCGCACAGAAGGAGAAAGTACCGCGCCGCTCTCATTGCGGATCCGGAGCCGGAATGGGATCTCCTCACTCAATGCCATTGCGCCGCGGAGGGAAAGGGTCAGCGTGATCTCCTGCCCCGCCATCGGCCGTTCCGGCTGAATAAACAATCGGGCACCCTCCTCACCGAACATGTGACGTTTATGCGCCATCCAACGGACCACCTGTCCCCAGAAGCGGTAGTGGTAGAGATCCTCAACTCCCCTCCGCCAGCGCCAGGCCGCGTCGGTCCCCATGAAAAGGACATGTCCGGTGCCGGTGTCCCGGGTGACCAGCAGGGGAATCCTGCCGTTTTCATTGCGGCGGGAACTGTGGGTGGCCAGAACTTCAGAACCCACCCGTGCCCGCAGGACGCCCGCATACCAGTAAAATCCGGGGAGTCCCCGCCAGATCTGTCGGTTCAGGGCGGGCGAGGCACTGAGCTGCGTCAGCAAATGATCCTGTCCTTCACGGGTCAGCTCCATGCGCATCTCCAAATTCAAACCCACCCCTTTCGGCAATGTGGCGTCAAGCTCCACTGGCATCAGCGAAGCCAATGGCGTGTTCTGCAGACGGAGTTGTCCTCCCCTAGGCCCCGGAAGAAATACCAGTCCACTCCCCTGTTCCCGAACCAGGATTTCCAGCGCTCTCAGGTCGTCGATCCGCAGTTCATTTTCACCCATTCCCACATCCCCCAGAAAAACCACATCATACTGTGACCACGCATCACGGGTCTGGGGGAATCCCTCCAGATATCCGGGTCCGGACAAAATCCCGAGATCGGGATGAAACAGCAGCGTGTCCACCTGCACCCCCGGATCCCGGTTCAGCGCATTGCGCAGAAAACGGATTTCCCATCGCGGCAGCGAGTCGATAATCAGAACCCGGATGAGCGTCTTGCGGATATCCACCTCCGCAGTCCGGAGATTGTTTTCCAGAAACTCCTCGGAAGGGTGTGGTTCGATCTGCACGGACAGCTTCACCCATCCCTCGCGGGAGGGGGTCCACCGCAGAGCGGCCTCTTCCGACTTTCCGGAATCAACCGAAAGTTCCTGACGGGTGACCTCCACTCCGTCTGCCAGCAGAACCACCTGGACCGGAACTTTCTCGGGCAGCGTATTGGTCACCCGGTACGGAAGCACCAGCGCCTCGTTCATGATGGAATAGGATGGAAACTTGACCTCATCCAGAATCAGATCCGGCAGGCGTTCCCGTTCACCGATTTCCACCGCGTACCCGGGAATCCCCGCTTCCGCCAAACGGAGAATTTCCGGCAGAGGGGATGCCTCGGCATTGTGCAGACCATCGCTCAATACCAGCACGCCCGTCAGTTGTTCAAGATTGCGTGCGGCGGAGAGGGCCGCCTGCAGATTGGTCTCCCGGAAATCCGGTTTCTCCGTGTGCCCCATTTCAATCACTTCGAGTTGCACGTCCTCCCCCAGAGCGGCCCAGTCTTCACTTTCCATGAGGGACTGCAGCCACTGCCTGCGGGAGATCACCTGCCCCTCCTTTTTCACATCCCGGGTCTCCATACTGTCGGTAGCGTCGGTGATAACCGCAATGCGGGCGTCTTCATTCCGCAGGGAACGCTGATGCAGCTCAGGCTGGAACACCATGAGCAACAACAGCAGGGCCCCGAAAAATTTTATCGTCTCGGTAAGAATCCGGTAGGGGTGAAAATGAACCTGACGCAGATGATACAGGGAGATTCCCAGATACAGGGCAAAGAGTAGCAGTCCCGCAGCTATTCCCGCCCCGCCGGTTTGAAAAACCCATCGACTCTCCACCGGATTCATGAACGAACCCTCCACGGGGAAGCTGCCGGAGCCGCCGGACGAATGTTCCGGGTGAGCAGCCAGGATTCAATCACCAGAAAAAGCAGACCCAGCAGGGAAAGCAGACTGCTGAATTCAAAACGGCGGTTGACGGGACGGTCGGATTTTGTCCTGTCCTCAAAAATTCTCAGATCCAGCGGCTCGGCCCAGGCCTGAAGTTCTGAGAAGGTGAGAGTTTCTGAACGGTCTTCAGATTCAGGCCGGTTCAGGGCAAGCACCCCTTCCCCATCCTGAAAAAGACCCGTATTCAAAAGAGGATCCGCCTCCGGATCTCCAAGCGGGGACCACTGTCCCGGATCCCCCAACTCCACGGCCCCCAGTCGGTGCGTGCCGGCGCGCCGCATCCGGTTGGCTCCCTCTGTCAGCATCCTTTGCAATACCGGAACCAGAACATATCCCGCATCCAGATTTGAAGCGCCGGGAACCGGCAAGGTCGCCAAACGGTAGATTTTTCCCTTTCCCAGATTTTCCACCGTCAGGAGTGCCTCCCCCTCCTCCTCCAAAGTAGCTAGTGAAGTTCCCGCAGACGGCAGGGAGGCCCGGGCAAAGACTCTCACCAAATCCATGCGCAGCGGCTCGCGCTGTTCTGTGGCCAAAACCCCGGATTTCTCCTGCCAGTCCGCAACCCCAACCCCCTGACCTTCCTCTCCCAGCGGGACCAAATCCGAGGCGAAGGGGATCTGCAGAAGAATCCCCCCCTGTTCGACCCAGCTCCGGTCAGCCGGAAGCAAGGGAGTGAAACCCTCCCGCAGAAGCAAATGCACTTCCGAATCCGGCGCCCTTCCCGGAGAAACCAGTTCGCGGAATCCTTCCCGGGGCAACAAGGCGGCACGGAACACTCTCGCCACAAGAGGATCCGCGCTGTCAATCAGCGCTCTGGCGGGTCCGGAATCCCGCCAGCTCACCGCGATCCGGTTGTCGGCAGGATTGCTGTCGGCCGGAAGAAAAATCTCCGCATGCAGCTCTTCTTCATTCACGGGAACCGTCAGGATCTGTTCCCACGAGAAGGCGGTCCCCTCCACCATCAAATCCTCCCGCAGCGAAAGGCCTCCGGACCGGATGACCAGAGGCACCGATTCGGGCGTATCGGTTTCCCGGAGCAAACGGAGCGGAACCGTAAGATTCTCCCCGTCCCAGCGGGGCGGCCCGGCAAGTTGCAGACTCCGGTTTCCCGCGTCCGGAGGAACCTGCGCCACATCCAGCAGCCGCAGGGTGATTTCAGTATTCAGGCCTTTCCACTCCCCCCAGTCCGGAGGATTCGCACCCTCCGGCAGCCAGGCTGAAGTCTGACGGTCTGTGGGAATCCAAATTTCCGCTTTGTTGACTCCCGCCCGGGCGATTTCCTGCAGGGCCCCGCGCAGCATCGCACTGAGGTCCGATGAGGTTTCGGAAGCGGACGCCATCGGCAGCCGGTCCAGCTCGATCCCGTTGGGGATGGGCGTCAGTTCTCCGCTGACCGAATCCATCCACAGTACCCGCGCGCCGGGTCCGAGTTCTGAAAGACCCTGATTCAGCAGTTTTAAAGCCCGTTCGCGGCCCGGGATTCCCCCGCGCAGTTGTTCCATACTTGCGGAGCGGTCAAACAGGATCACCACCAGATTGGAACCCGGATCAAAAAAACGGGCCAGCCGGCCCCGGGACTGGAGCCGGGCCAGGGCCAACAGAAACATCAGCAGCATCAGACAGCGGGCGGCAAGGATCAGCCATTGACGCAGTTTGGCCCGGCGGGAGGCGTCCCGGTCCGCACTGCGCAAAAACATCATCGCCGCCCATGGCACCGTCTGATAGCGGAGACGGTTCAGCAAATGAATAATCACCGGCAACAACGCCAGAGGAATCAGCCAGAGGAAAAGAGGCGACAGCACACTCATTTTCGTGCGCCGCCTTTTTTCCCGAACAGCCCGGCATGGGAAAGAATGTAGGAGGAAAGCGCCTGCTCAAAAGATTCCTGCAGAAAGGTCTGACGATAATCAATTTGAAATTTCCGGCAGCCGTCCCGGAGAGCCTCCAAATGCGCCTGCATTCCCTGAAGATAGGTCGACTGCATCACGGCGGGATCCGCCACCACATCCGCGCCCCCCTCCAGATCGACAAAGCGGGTGGGACGGGAAAAATCAAATTTCAATTCCCGGGGATCCATCAAATGGAAAAAGGAAACGTCATGACGGCAGAAGCAGAGATGCTGCAGCGCGCTTAACAGTTCCGGAGCCGGCATCCAGGCATCTGAAATCACCATTACCGCCGCCCGACGCTGAATTCGTTCGGCCAGCGCATGCAGAGACTCCGGAAGCCTGGATTCCCCCCGGGTCTCCATTTGTTCCAGCAGATCAAAAAAACTGTGCAGATGGGAGGGCGCCTGCCGTGCGGGCAGATCGACTTCCCGCTCCTGATTGCTGCAGTGCAGCCCCACCGCATCGCCCTGACGAACCAGCATGTAAGCCAAATGAGAGGCGATTTTCCGGGCAAAATCAAAGCGGGACTCCTCCCCGGAACTGAAATTCATGGATCCGCTGGCATCCAGCACCACATAGGCCCGAAGGTTGGTGTCGGCCTC
>JBMTJR010000125.1:0-6750 GCA_049438565.1 Kiritimatiellia bacterium | reverse complement strand
AACCTCTCCCCATTTGCGGGGCATGCATTCTGTCAGCAAGATCATGCGCCACGTGGTCTATGCCCTGATTCCGGTGAGCCTGTTTTCGGTGCTGCAGTTTGGTCTGAGTGCTCTGGCCCTTCTGATCACCTGCACGGCGGTCTGCGTGGGTACGGAGCATTTTTTCTGCAAAAAAGAACAGCGTCAAAGCACGGTGTCGGATTGGAGCGCGGTGATTACCGGTGTGCTGATGGCGCTGGTGCTGCCCCCCGGGTTTCCGCTGTGGATGGCGGCGGTGGCTTCGTTTGTGGCCATTGCGGTCGGCAAACTTTTTTTCGGCGGTCTCGGATACAATGTCTTTAATCCCGCCCTGGTGGGAAGGGCCTTTGCCCAGGCCGCGTTCACTGTGCCCATCACCACCTGGACCCCCGGCATGGCGCACCGGCGCTTTCTGGAGTTTATCCCCACCACCTTGACACCTCCCTTCCTGAAACCGGATTTTGACGGGTTCTATTTGTGGGTGGAGAGTCTGAAAATCGACGGCTACACCGGAGCCACTCCGCTCGCGATGATGAAGTTTGACCGGGTGGAGGTGGACACGCTCCAGCTGTTTCTCGGCACCCTGGCCAGTTCGGCGGGGGAAAGTTCCTCTCTGCTGATCCTGATGGGCGGTCTGTATCTGGCTTTCCGCAAAATGCTCAACTGGCGGATTCCCGTGGCAGTGCTTGGGTCGGCTTTTATTCTCTCCGGAATCTTTTATCTCAAGGATCCCGCGATCTATCCCACGCCCTTTTTTACGGTGGTGTCCGGAGGACTGATGCTGGGGGCGGTGTTTATGGCCACAGACATGGTTTCCTCTCCGGTCACGCCGGTGGGTCTGTGGGTGTACGGGATACTGATCGGACTGATCACGGTGATGATCCGTCTCTTCGGCGGCCTCAATGAAGGGGTGATGTATGCCATCCTGCTGGGCAACGCGGCCACGCCTCTGATTAACAATCTGACCCAGCCCCGGATTTACGGCGCGTCCCGCAGAATGAAGGAGAAAAAAGCATGAGTTCCGAGACCTCAAGTGTTCGCCTGGTGCTTTCTCTGGGCGGGATTGCGGTTTTTTCCGGAGTGCTGCTGGCGCTGACTTTCGAACTTACGAAGCCGGTGATTGCGCGCAAAGAACAGCTGGCCCTGGAAGCGGCGGTGTTTCAGGTGCTGCCCGGCGCGGTGCGCAGTGAAAATTATCAGCTGGACGATGAGGGCCTTCGGCCGCGCGCGGCCGGAGAATCCGCCCCGTCAACCCTGGTGGCTGGGCTCGACGGGGAAGGGCGGCGGATTGGATTTGCGCTCACTGGTGCCGCCCGCGGGTATGCGGATGTGATCCGCGTCCTCTACGGATATGATCCGGAAAAGCAGCAGATTGTCGGTCTGCAGGTTCTCTCCAGCAATGAAACTCCGGGTCTGGGGGATAAAATTGCCAAAGATCCCGCCTTCCAGTCAAACTTCACCGCGCTGGATGCCTCGTTGACCCACGAGATTGAAACCGTGAAAAACGGAGAGAAAACCGAGGCCTGGCAAATCGACGGAATTTCGGGAGCCACCGTAAGTTCCAAAGCGGTGGGCAAGGCGCTGCGGGAAAGCACCCGGGAATGGCTCCCGAAACTTAAAGCCGCTCTGGAGGATGAATCATGAGTGGAACGGAAGCAAAACCCATGACCATGGAAACTTTCACCCAGGGTTTGTGGAAAGACAATCCGGTGTTTGTGATGATGCTGGGCCTTTGTCCGACCCTCGCGGTCACCAACTCCGCCGTCAATGCACTGGCCATGGGACTGGCCACCACCTTTGTGCTGATCTGCTCCGGTCTCCTGGTGTCCCTGTTGCGGAAAGTCATTCCCAAACAGGTGCGGATCGCCTCTTACATTATTATCATCGCCACCTTTGTGACCATGGCGGATTATGGCATCAAGGCCATCAGCCTGGACCTCTATAAAGCGCTGGGCGCCTTTATCCAGCTGATCGTGGTGAACTGCATTATTCTGGGCCGGGCCGAGGCCTACGCATCCAAGGAAACGCCCCTGAAAGCGATGGTCAATGGTGCGGGCATGGGACTGGGGTTCACCCTGGCCCTGCTTTGTCTGGGAGTGGTGCGGGAGATACTCGGCAGCGGAACCCTGTTCGGGATGCAGGTGATGCCGGAGCGCTTTCAGACCTGGTCGGTTTTTGTACTTCCTCCCGGCGGATTTTTTGTGCTCGCGGGCTGGCTGATGCTTTTCGCCTGGCAGCGTGAACGGAAACAGAAAAAGGAGGCGAACTGATGGACCCCAATTCTCCGGTTTTTATTTTTCTGAATGCGTTTCTGATCAACAACTTTGTTCTGGCCATGTTTCTGGGACTCTGTCCTTTCCTGGGGGTTTCCGGGAAAATTAAAACTGCGGGAAACATGGGGCTGGCCGTCACCTTTGTGATGCTGGTCAGTTCGGTGTGTGCATATGGTCTGAATCAGCTGCTCACCCGTTACGAACTGGAATTTCTGCGGCTGATTTCCTATATCGCGGTCATCGCCTCCGCGGTCCAGCTGGTGGAAATGGCTGTGAAACGCTTCAGCCCCGCACTGTTCCGGGCGCTGGGAATTTTTCTGCCCCTGATCACCACCAACTGTGCCATTCTGGGACTGGCCCTTTTTCAGACCGCCCGGGAATATAATTTTGTCCAGTCTCTGGCATTTGCACTCGGAGCGGGAGCCGGCTTCACCCTGGCCCTGCTGCTCATGGCCGGACTGCGGGAGAAGCTGGAGCTGGCGGATGTGCCCTCTGTGGTCCGGGGCGCGGCCATGAGTCTGATGATCGCCGGACTTTTATCATTGGCCTTTATGGGCTTTGCGGGGTTGGGCGGATGATTGTGCGCATGCTGACCGCTTCTCTCGTGCTTTTTCTGCTCTGCGGACTGTGGTTCTGGCTGCAGCAGAAAGGCAGGGCTTTCGCCCGGCGGCATCCGGAGTTCGGCCGTTATCGGGAGGAGGGGGGAGAGTGCGGCAAAACCTGTGGCTGCGCCATCTGGAAGCATTGTCAGAAGAAGTCGGAGGCCGGAGGTCAGAAGTCGGAGGCCGGAATCGCTCAATCACCTCACCACGCAACGAAAACCTAATTTCCCATTCAACCCTTTCCCCAAACAAAGGAATCCTATGAAGCTCACCGAATACGACATCAGCCATCCCTACCAAGCTACGGTTGCCCGCTCCGAGCGGATTACGCCGGAGGACACTGCAGAAGTCCGGCACATCACCCTGAACATTTCATCGGCCACATTCAATTATCTGGAGGGACAGAGTATCGGCGTGCTGGTGCCGGGTCCGCACAGCTTCGGTAATCCCCATCACATGCGCCTCTATTCCATCGCCAGTGCCCGCCAGGGGGAAGGGCGGAATATGTCGGAACTCTCCATTTGCGTCCGCCGCTGTTTTTACATCGATGAAGTCAGCGGAGAGAAATATCCCGGAGTTGCCTCCAACTATCTTTGCGACCGGAAATCCGGAGATGAACTGCTGATTGTCGGTCCCTACGGACGTCAGTTCCTTGCTCCACGTGATCCCGAATGCAATCTGCTGATGATCGGGGTCGGCACGGGAATTGCGCCTTTCCGGGCTTTCCTGAAACATATTTACAGCGAACGCGGCGACTGGATGGGCAAAGTCCGTCTGTTCTACGGCGCACAGACCGGAATGGATCAGTTGTATCTCAACGACCGGAACAGCGATCTGACCCTGTACTACGATGAGGAAACCTTCCAGGCGATTCAGGCCCTCAGTCCGCGTCCGCATGTGGACGAAGAGGTGGACATGGCCTCGGCCGTGAAAGCCCATGCGGAGGAAGTCTGGGCCATGATCCAGAATGACAAGACCCATGTGTATGTGGCCGGACTGATGCGTCTGGAGGAACAGATGGATCAGGTCATGTCGGAAATGGCCGGGTCCGCAGAGGCCTGGAATGAGAAAAAACGGGAGCTGATTACCGGCCACCGCTGGTCCACGCTCTTTTATGCCTGAGCGGGGAAAGGAAAGCCCGCTTCCGTGTTCCCCCGTCCGCCGCTCAGGTGGCGGAGGAACGGTTGTTTTTGGGGTCGGTCAGGTTGGCGGCGGTTCCGATCCGGGTGTTGATCGTGGCATCCGCAATGGAGCGTCCGTCCCGCATGGTGACCTGTTTGCGCTCAATCCAGGGACGGGGCCGGGCTTTGATCACCAGATAATGATTGTTGGTGAAAACAAAGATGTGGTCCAGCAGCCGGGCCAGCAGCAGGAAGGGATACAGCAGACTGTAAATGCGGAAGGCTTTGGCGAATCTGCGGAGATCCTGCTGGTCGAGCACCAGTCCTTTCGCATCTCCACTCTGCTCGCTGCTCTGGGTCAGCCCGCCCCCGGCAAACTGGATCCAGGTGTCAATAAACTCCACAAAAAATCCGGCGTAGGTTTGACTCTCCACGATGTCATACCCGTTTTTGGAGATTTCATACAGATCCCGCAGACGGTAGCCGGGGCGCACATGACCATGTTTTTCATCGGTCAGTTTCAGCAGCTGACGCAGTCCGCGGTTCAGTGAAAACGATTTGATGTGCGGCACATTGATCAGGAGTTCGCCGCGGGGACGGAGGCAGCGGTGACATTCCTTGAGGAATTCCGCATCGTCCCGGATATGCTCCAGATAATCAATAACCACTATCGTGTCGAAACTGTCGTCCTCAAAAGGCAGGATCGCGCCTTCAATCTGATAAACCGCATGCTCCCCAAACAAATCCCGCATGGAGGCGACTGCTTTGGGGCTGGAATCCACGCTGATCCACTGACCGCCGTTGCGGCGGAGCATGAAAGGAATCACGCCGTTGTCCCCGCCCACGTCCAGACAGGATTTTCCCTCGGTGGGAGAAAGGAAACGCTGTAAATTCTCCAGCTTGGCCTGTTTGGTCAGTGATTTTTTAAAAAGACGGACCTGCCAAGCCGCGGCGCTGTCGGGATCAAATTGTGCTTGCATGAGGAAAGGGTTCTGAGACTTTAGAGAAATTGGAGGGTGGAATCGGATTCTTTTATCTTTATTTCACAGAAAAACACAAGACAATCTCACATTCACCTCAAATGGGATTCCGGTATGGATATTCAGAAAATTCAAGTGCAGGTCAATGGAAATCAAAGGATCATCCTGCCTGTAAACTCCCCGGTTCGCCTGGCCTTGGAGGGCCTGCACGATCAGGAAACCGGTTTGCCCTATCTGGCCGCGATCGTGAACAACGATGTGTGTTCCCTCGATTATCCGCTGGGGATGAATTGCGAAATCGAACCGATTTCCTTTCTCGACCGACATGGGTCCCGGGTTTACCGCCGGACGCTTTCCTTTCTGCTGGCCAAAGCGGTGATCCGCACCTTTCCTCAGGCGCGTTTTGCGGTGGAGCACAGTCTGGGCAATGGCTATTACTGCAGCTTTCAGATGAACGGTCATCCCGGCATCCGTTCGGCGGAGCTGCAGCAGATCGAAACCTGTCTGCAGGGACTCATTTCGGAAAATCTGCCGATCCACCGTCGCTCCATCTCCTATGCCGAGGCGGAACAGCGGTTGATGGGGCAGGGGCTGGAGGATAAACTCAACCTGCTGAAATACCGGAACCCGCCGATGGTCACGATGTACGAGTGCCGTGATTTTGCCGATGCGGGTCTGGGGGTGATTGCCCCCTCCACCGGATCGGTGCCGCTGTTCCGGCTTCTGGACTACGAACCGGGCTTTGTTCTGCAGTTTCCTCACTGGAATGCCTCGTCCCGGAAGTTGGAACTGAGCGAATTTAAACGCATGCCCCACCTGTTCCAGGTTTTTCAGGATCATAAAAAATGGGGAAAACTGATCGGGGTCACCACGGTCGGGGATCTCAATCAGCTGGTTTCGGAGAAGAAGGAAAAAGATTTTATCCGCATCTCCGAAACCCGGCACGAGAAACATCTCGGGGATATTGCCGACCGGATTTCGCGTCATCACGACCGCCTCAAATGGATCCTGGTTGCCGGACCCAGTTCCGCTGGCAAAACCACCACTTCCAAAAGGCTGATGGTACATCTGCAGGTGAATGGTCTGCGTCCGGTGCGAATGGAGCTGGATAACTATTTCCGGGGCCGGAGCCGTACCCCCCGGCATCCGGATGGAAGCTATGATTTCGAACATCTGGAGACCATCGATCTGGAATTGCTCAACGATCATCTGCAGAAACTCGACCGGGGAGAGGAAATTGAAGTCCCCACCTTTAATTTTCTCACCGGGGAACCTGAATACCTTGGGAACAAAATGAAACTGGAGGAGGATCAGGTGGTGGTGATTGAGGGGATCCACGCGCTGAATCCGCGGCTGACCGATCAACTTCCCGCCTCCCATAAATTCAAGATTTTCATCAATGCGCTCACCCAGCTGAAACTGGACAACCACAACCGTCTTTCCACCACGGATCTTCGGCTGATCCGCCGGATTGTTCGGGATTTCAATCACCGCGGCCACGATGCGGTGCAGACGCTGAACATGTGGCCGAGTGTGCGTGAAGGGGAGAAACGCTGGATCTACCCGTTTCAGCAGGAGGCGGATGTCACCTTCAACAGCAGCCTGGATTACGAGCTGGCGGTACTGAAGCCCTTTGTGGAGCCTCTGCTGCATGCGGTGAAACCCACGCATTCCGTGTACGGAGAAGCCCGGCGCCTGCAGGATTTTCTCTCGGTGGTGGTGGGAACCACTCCGGATCAGGTTCCGCCGCACTCCC
>JBMTJR010000124.1:0-6855 GCA_049438565.1 Kiritimatiellia bacterium | reverse complement strand
CTTTCGCGGCAAACCAAAAAATATCTGGCTACGCTATTTTTGAAAATGCTCTAAGCACAAAGAAAGGGGCGCTGAAGAATCAGGCCAGATTCGGAGCCAGCCAGCGTTTGGCCTCGCGCAGCGTCATCTCTTTGCGCTCCGCATAACTGCGGAGCTGATCCTCGCCAATGATCCCGACCGTGAGATAGGAACTGTCGGGATGACTGAAGTACCAGCCGCTCACCGCCGCTCCGGGAAACATCGCGTAACTCTCCGTCAGCTGTACCCCGATCTCCTCTTCGGCGCGGGTCAGATCAAACAGCGTCGCTTTCTCCGTATGATCCGGACAGGCCGGATATCCCGGAGCAGGACGGATGCCCCGGTATTTCTCGCGGATCAGATCCTCGTTGCTCAGATCCTCCTCCGGCGCGTAGCCCCAGAATTCACGGCGCACCACCTGATGCAGATATTCCGCCAGCGCCTCCGCCAGGCGGTCGGCCAGGATTTTCACCATGATGGCGTTGTAGTCATCATGTTTTTCTTCAAATTCTTTGGCGATTTCCTCTGCCCCGATTCCGGCGGTGACCACAAAGCCTCCGATGTAATCCTGCAGACCGCTTTCCAGCGGGGCCACAAAGTCGGACAGACATCCGTGCGGCAGATCCTCTCCGGTTCCGGACTGACGGCGCAAGTGGTGCAGACGGGTGATTTCCGTGGAGCGGGTTTCATCTGTAAACACCGCGATATCATCATCCTCCACCGCATTCGCCGGCCAGAAGCCGCAAACGGCTGCCGCTTTCAGCCGGCCGCCCTCCACCAGCGTATCCAGCATCGTGCGGGCATTTTCATAAAGCTCTCTGGCCTGTTCGCCCACCACCTCATCCTCCAGAATCGCGGGAAAAGGTCCGTGCAAATCCCATCCGGAGAAGAAGGGCCCCCAGTCAATGAACGGAACCAGATCCCGGAGCGGAATGTCTTTGAGCACTTTGGTCCCGGTAAAGACGGGCACCGGAGGCGTGTAGGATTCCCAGTCGACAGGAATTTTGTTTTTGCGGGCCTGATCGTAGTCCGACAGGATGCGGGTGCCCTCCGCCCGGCGGTCCCGGTAGGTCTGATATTCCGCCCGGACTTCCTCCACATAGGCTTCCTTCTGGGTTTTGGAAAGCAGTTTGGAAGCCACTCCCACTACCCTGGAGGCATCCGGCACGTAAATCACGGGATGGTCATACTGCGGCTCAATTTTCACCGCGGTATGCACTTTTGAAGTGGTCGCTCCGCCGATCAGCAGAGGAATCGTAAAACCTTCCCGCTTCATTTCCGAGGCTACATAGACCATCTCATCCAGCGAGGGGGTGATTAGTCCGCTGAGACCAATCAGATCCGCACAATGCGTCTTCGCCTCCTCCAGAATCCGGACACAGGGCACCATCACCCCGAGATCAATCACTTCGTAATTGTTGCACTGCAGCACCACCCCCACGATGTTTTTTCCAATGTCGTGCACATCTCCTTTCACCGTGGCCATGATCACTTTGCCGTGCGCCTCCCGTTTGGCTCCGTCCGCCGCTTCAAAATAGGGCTCCAGATGCGCCACCGCTTTTTTCATCACCCGCGCGGACTTCACCACCTGAGGCAGAAACATTTTTCCGGAACCGAACAGATCCCCCACCACGTTCATTCCGTCCATCAGAGGACCTTCAATCACTTTCAGCGGATGCCCCAGCTCCAGCCGCGCCTCCTCGGCGTCCTCCACGATGTATTCGGTGATTCCCCGCACCAGCGCGTGGGAAATCCGATCGCTGACCGGCAGCTCCCGCCACTGAAGATCCTGCTCCCGGCTTTGTTTTTTTCCGGAATATCCCTCCGCAAACTCCAGCAGACGCTCTGTCGCGTCCTCGCGTTTGTTGAAGATCAGATCCTCCACCCGCTCCCGGAGTTCCGGATCGATATCGGCATAAACGGCCAGCTGACCGGCATTCACAATCCCCATGTCCATGCCGTTCTGCACCGCATAGTAAAGGAACACACTGTGCATGGCTTCGCGGATCGGATCGTGTCCGCGGAAACTGAAACTGAGATTACTGATCCCTCCGCTGATATGAGCCAGGGGAAAGCGTTGTTTCAGCTCTTTGGTCGCTTCGATAAAATCGATGGCATAGTTGGCGTGCTCCTCAATGCCGGTCCCGATGGCAAACACGTTCGGATCAAAAATAATGTCCTGAGGCGGAAATCCGATCTCATCCACCAGAATTTCATAACTGCGGCTCAGGATCTGCACCCGCCGCTCCAACGTGTCCGCCTGACCGTCGGTATCAAACGCCATCACCACCACGGCGGCTCCATAGCGCCGGGCCAGCCGGGCCTGCCGGCGGAAAGGGTCCTCCCCTTCTTTCAGACTGATGGAATTCACCACGCATTTTCCCTGCACACAGCGCAGCCCCGCTTCAATCACCGCCCACTTCGAACTGTCCACCATCACCGGAACTTTGGAAATGTCCGGTTCGGCCATCACCAGATTCAGAAAGGTCTTCATGGCGGCCTCACCGTCCAGCATTCCTTCATCCATGTTCACGTCGATGATCTGGGCCCCGTTTTCCACCTGCTGGCGGGCGACATCCAGGGCCTCCTCGTAATTCTCCTCTTTAATCAGCCGGGCAAATTTTTTCGACCCCGTCACATTGGTCCGTTCCCCCACATTCACAAAGTTGGTTTCTGGACGGATCACAAAAGGTTCCAGACCGCAAAGCCGGGTGTAAGGTTTCACCTCGGGCGCCACCCGGGGAGGAAAGCCGGAAACCGCTTCCGCAATCGCACGGATATGATCCGGGGTGGTTCCACAGCAGCCGCCGATGATATTCAGCAGACCGTCCCGCGCAAAGCCGGCGATGACCGAGGCCATTTGCTCCGGACTTTCGTCATATTCCCCGAACTCATTCGGCAGTCCGGCATTCGGATGCGAGGTGATGGCCACCGGGGCCACCTTGGCAACCTCCTCCAGGTGCGGACGGAGATCTTTGGCCCCCAGCGCGCAGTTGAAGCCAATGGCCACCGGGTTGAGATGGCTCATGGAGTACCAGAAGGCTTCCGGGGTCTGCCCGGAAAGGGTCCGGCCCGAACGGTCGGTGATGGTTCCGGAGATCATCAAAGGAACCTCCCTGCCCCGTTCCTCCAATACTTCCAGCACCGCAAATCCGGCGGCTTTGGCATTCAGCGTATCGAACACCGTTTCAATCATCAGCAAATCCACCCCGCCCTCCAGCAGCGCCCGGGCCGCCTCGGCATAATTCTGACGCAGCTCCTCAAAGGTCACGTTCCGGGCCCCCGGATCCTCCACCTCCGGAGAAATCGAGGCTGTCCGGCTGGTGGGTCCAAGAATCCCGGCCACAAAGCGGGGTTTCTCCGGCGTGGAATATTCATCCGCCAGGGAGCGGGCCAGCCGGGCCGCTTCCCGATTCAGCTCCGGAACCAGATCTTCCATCCCGTAATCCGCCTGGGAAACCCGGGTGCTGTTGAAGGTGTTGGTCTCCAGAATATCCGCTCCGGCCTCCAGGAAAGCCCGGTGAATTCCGGCAATGGTCTCCGGAGACGTGAGGGTGAGCAGATCATTGTTCCCCTTCAGATCCTGCCCCCAGTCAGCAAAACGTTCGCCCCGGAAAGCGGATTCATCCAGTTTGTGACGCTGAATCATGGTGCCCATGGCCCCATCCAGAATGAGAATCCGTTTCGAAACTATTTCTTTAAACTGTGCGACTGAAATCATAATTCATGCGTATATCCGGATTAACGGATGAATCAATCCTTAATTCTTTTGAAATTCTCAGGCGCATCCCAGAAAGAGGGAAGACACCCGATTTCAATCGTAATCGTTGTCATAATCGTGATCGTAATCGAAAGCATTTGTGAGCCGATTACGATTAGGATCACGATTACGATCACGAGGAATGCGGCCAGGAAATGATCCCGTCTTTCACCAAGGACGGGATGCGCCCGAACCGAAAGGGAATGTCATTCGATACTTGAGCATTTTCCCAACTTACACTATGTTCCTGCGCCCTTCCGGGAGTTCCGGAAGGAAGACAAGGAATTTTTATGGTAAAACATCTGGTCATTGTGGAATCGCCGGCAAAGGCGAAAACCATCAACAAATTTTTAGGCAAAGACTATGTGGTGAAAGCCTCCATGGGTCATGTGAGTGATTTGCCTAAAAGCAAACTCGGGGTGGACCCGGAGAAAAATTTTGAACCGCAATATGTCAATTCCCGCGACAAATCCAAGGTCATCAAAGAGCTGAAGGACGCGGCGAAAAAATGCGAGGATGTCATTCTCGCCCCCGACCCGGACCGGGAGGGAGAGGCCATTGCCTGGCATTTGAGAGAGCTCCTCTCCCCCATCATGAAGGAGGAGAGTCAGTTCAGCCGGGTGACCTACAACCAGATCACCAAATCCGCGATTCTGAAAGCGTTTGCCTCCCCCACGCATCTGGATCTGTACAAAGTCGATGCCCAGCAGGCCCGGCGGGTGCTGGACCGTCTGGTGGGATATCAGGTTTCCCCGCTGCTCTGGAGAAGAATCCGGGGCGGTTCGAGTGCGGGACGCGTGCAAACCGTCGCCCTGCGCCTGGTTTGTGAACGGGAGAAGGAAATTCTGAAATTTGTGCCCGAGACCTTCTGGATTTTCGGGGCGAACGTGCAGAAAAAATCCGATCCGAAGGACCCCTTTGAAATCAGACTGGTCCGGGTCAACGGAGACAAAGGGGAAGTACGGGACGCGGCGCTGGCGGAGGAGATCCGTCAGGACCTCAGCGCCTGCGCACTGAAGGTTCAGTCCATCGCGACCCAGAATCAGAAACGGCGCTCCAAAGCCCCGTTCATCACCTCCACCCTGCAGCAGGCCGCTTCCAGCGCCTTCGGCTTCCAGCCGAACCGCACCATGTCCATTGCCCAGAAACTCTATGAAGGGGTCGATTTAAAGGACGGTCAGGGGACCTCGGGTCTGATTACCTACATGCGTACCGATTCCGTCCATCTGGCCCCGGAAGCCATCTCCCAAATCCGGGAATGTATTCAGAATCAGTTTGGTCCCGAATATGTGCCGGAAAAACCGAATTTTTTCAGCAGCAAAGGCGGTGCCCAGGAGGCCCACGAAGCCATCCGTCCCACGGATCTACGGATTCGGCCAGAGGACGTGAAACATGTTCTGGACGATCAGGAGCTGAAACTCTATTCGCTGATCTGGAAACGCACCATGGCCTGTCAGATGGCCGCGGCGGATATCAAACGGCTCACCGTGGAATTCAGCACCGACAGCACCCGTCACGATTATCTTTTCCGGGCCTCGGCTTCAGAAGTGGTGTTTCCCGGTTTCATGGCCGTGTGGGGCAAAGGACTGGAAGAGGACGATTCCGAGGAGGAGGGAGGCAAACTCCCTCCGCTCAGCGAGGGAGAGGAGCTTAATCTGCTGGAATGGCTGAGCGAGGAAAAACAGACCCAGCCGCCCAAACGCTTCAGCGAAGCCTCGCTCATCAAAGCCCTGGAGGAAAACGGGGTCGGACGCCCTTCCACCTACGCCTCGATTGTATCCACCCTGTACACCCGGGAATATGTGGACCGCGAAAGCCGGAGTCTGCGTCCCACGCAGGCCGGCATGGAGGTTCACGATTTCCTGGTCGGCCGGCTCCCGCATTTGTTTGAAGTCGATTTCACCGCCCGCATGGAGGAAACCCTCGATGAGATTGAGGAGGGGAAAATGGGCTGGACCGACATGATGAAAGATTTCCATCAAAAACTGGGAATCTGGATTGAAGAGGCCAAGTTCGCCAACATCGACATGGAGGAACTGAAAACCCTGCTGGATCTCTGCGGAGAAATTCCGGAATTCAATCCTCCGGTCAAACGGGGCAAAAAGACCTATTCCGATGAAACCTTCGTGCAGGAAATGCGGGAGGCCGTGGAAAGTGGCGAGGCCATTACAGACCGTCAGCAGGACAACCTGAAAAAGGTGGTCGCCCGGTATTATCAGGTCATCCCCTCTCTGACCGAGGACAAAGCGGCGGAACTGAATCTTACCGAACTGATTGCCAAAGAGGCGGAGGCCAACCAGCCTCCTCGGGAGGAAACCCTGAAAAAATTCGAGCTGCTGTCCGGGGTTGAATTTGCCCCCGCCCGCAAGGTGGGCAAAAAGACCTATGACGACAAAGAGTTCCTCGGCAGTTTGAAAGAACAGGTGGAGGGAAACCGCCGGCTGAGCGAGAACCAGATTAAATACCTCAACCGTCTGGTCACCAAATACGCGGCGCAAATTCCGAATTTTGAAGAGATTGCCCCTTCCCTGGGCATTGACGACAAGATCGAGGAGGACCACGAAAGCGGTCCGCTGCTGCAACTTCTCGCGCAGGTGAGTCAGTTCAATGAACCCACCACCCGGGGACGGAAAACCTGGGACGACAAAGAGTTTGCCGAATCGCTCGCCCAGCAGTTTGCGGCCAAAAAAGCGCTCAGTCCCCGCCAGCGCGGGGCCCTCAAAAGCATGCTCGGACGTTACAGCGAACAGATTCCCGACTATGCCGAGAAGTGGGAAGTCCTGGGTCTTCGGGATCCTTCCAAACCCCGCAGAGCCACGTCGAAAAAGAAAACCGCGGCAAAGAAGAAAACCAAAGCGGCAAAATAAGAAACGACCCGTTCCTTAAACTCCCTTCATCCAGTTTTATTTATTAACCTCAAACGAAAAAAGAATCATGGCCGGACACAGTAAATGGGCAAACATCAAGCACAAGAAAGCGGCGGTGGATGCCAAAAAAGGAAAAGCATTCAGTAAAATTGCAAAAGAAATCACCGTGGCGGCCCGGATCGGCGGCGGGGCCCCCGCCGCGAATATCTC
>JBMTJR010000123.1:0-6874 GCA_049438565.1 Kiritimatiellia bacterium | reverse complement strand
ACCAAAATCGCGGCGGCGCTGCAGATCCTGACCGTGGGGGCCGTGGAGCCGCTGGCCCAGTGCCTGCTGAAAACACCGGGAGAGCTGGGCGCGGATATCGTGGTGGGCTCCAGTCAGCGGCTGGGACTGCCCATGGGCGGCGGAGGTCCGCATGCGGGATTCATGGCGGTGACCGACGCACTCAAGCGCCGCATGCCCGGACGGATTGTCGGTGTTTCCGTGGACACCCGGGGGAAACCCGGCTACCGGCTGGCTCTCCAGACCCGGGAGCAGCATATCCGTCGGGACAAAGCGACCTCCAACATCTGCACCGCGCAGGCCCTGCCGGCCATCCTCTCCACGGCCTATGCCATGTATCATGGACCCGCCGGGCTGAGAAGAATCGCGCTCCGGGTGGCAACCCTGACCGCCGCGCTGCGGCAGAGTTTTGAGTCCGGCGGAATCACGGTGGAACCGGGCATCCATTTTGACGGTTTCTTTGTGCAGGCGACGCCTGCGTTTCAACAGAACCTCCGGGAAAAAGCGGAGGCGCAGAATATCCAGTTAAGATACGACCCGGAAGGCGGGATTGGAATTTTCCTCAATGAATGCACGGGCCTGAAGGATCTGGAAATGATTTTGAAGCTTTGGGAGATTTCAGAAATCTCCACCCAGCCCGCGCCCTCCCCCTCCGGGCTGAGTCTCTGGTTCCGGGAAGACGCTTTCCTGAGTCAAAAGCCCTTCCAGCTCTATCACACCGAGCACGAGATGCTGCGCCATCTGGCCCGCCTTCAGTCCCGCGACTTGTCGTTGGCGCACAGTATGATTTCTCTGGGTTCCTGCACCATGAAGCTCAATGCAACGGCGGAAATGATCCCCGTGACCTGGCCGGAGTTCGGGAATATTCATCCCGCCGCGCCCTTGGATCAGTTGCAGGGCTACGCCCGGCTTTGCGAGGATCTGGAACAATGGCTCAGCGACATCACCCTGCTTCCGGCCTGCAGCTTGCAGCCCAATGCCGGATCCCAGGGAGAGCTGGCGGGACTGATGGCCATTCGGGAATATCACCGCGCCCGGGGAGAGGAACAGCGGACGCTGTGCCTGATCCCCAACTCCGCCCACGGAACCAATCCCGCCTCCGCAGTCATGGCCGGCTTTTCCGTGATCGCCGTGGCCTGTGATGAACAGGGAAATGTGAATCAGCAGGACCTGAAAAAGAAAATCGAACAGGCCGGCGACCGGCTGGGCGCCCTGATGATTACCTATCCCTCCACGCACGGCGTGTTTGAAGAAGGCGTGCGGGAAATCTGCGCGGCCGTGCATGCGGCAGGCGGACAGGTTTACATGGACGGTGCAAACATGAATGCGCAGGTGGGTCTGACCGCCCCCGGGCTGATTGGCGCGGATGTCTGCCATCTCAATCTGCACAAGACCTTCTGTATTCCCCACGGTGGGGGCGGCCCCGGCATGGGTCCCATCTGTGCCGGAGAACATCTGCGGCCCTTCCTGCCCACGAATCCGCTGCAGCCCGGAGAACTTCCGCTGGCGATTTCCTCCACCCCCATGGGTTCCGCATCCATTCTCGTCATCTCCTGGATGTATATCCGGATGATGGGACCCCAGGGCCTCAAAAAAGCCACCCAGCTGGCCCTGCTGAATGCCAACTACATGGCCAAACAACTGGAGCTCTCCTATCCGGTTCTCTATACCGGACGGAATGGCAGAGTCGCGCATGAATTCATTCTCGATCTCCGCGAACTGACCTCCCGGGCCGGACTGTTGATTGATGATGTGGCCAAACGCCTCATCGACTACGGATTCCACGCCCCGACGATGTCCTTTCCGGTTCCCGGAACCCTGATGATTGAACCCACGGAAAGTGAAAGCCGGGCGGAGCTGGACCGGTTCTGCGAAGCCATGATCTCCATCCGGCGGGAAATTCAGGAAGTCATCGACGGGAAAATCGCCGCCGCGGATTCCCCCCTTCATCACGCTCCCCATACCGCAGATGATCTTTGCGGAACCTGGGAGCGGGTTTACAGCCGGGAAGAAGCGGCGTTTCCGCTCAGCTGGGTGCGGGAACGTAAATTCTGGCCCGCCAGCAACCGGATTGATAATACCTACGGAGACCGGAATCTGATCTGCACCTGTGAGTGGCCGGACCCTGTTTCGGCCTAGAGCCTTTTCGGCTTCATTTGACGCAGAGTGACAGGCTGTAACTTTTGCGGAGTGCGGCCGCTTGCTGCCGCTTTTTCGAAGGAAGCTTGCTTCCGTTATGAGGTGATCAGAAATGCAATAGGCTTGTTCCCTCTTGCAGCAAGCTGCATCACCTCCAAAGCGGCCGATTGAAATCTCGCAACGATTGCCTGGCATGGATTGCTCATCTGCCGTTGCAGGTGCGCAGGGGAAATATGGGGCCACCCCTTCGGGGTTCGTCTGATTATTATTCAAGATCCCAAGGCTGCGCCTTGGGCTGGTATGGGGTCACTGCCTTGCAGTTAAACTCGCATCGGGATTAGTTCCCTTCCATACCCGGAATCATTACAGAACCCTCCCAGGCCTCCGGCATAGCCCAGGGCAGCGTGGAGAGTTCGGTTCCGTTGGACGGAACTTCGGTGAGGGTCAGCACATTTTGCTCACTCACCTCAAGCACCAGCTGTCCGGTGAAATCCGGACGGGTGGTGGCGTCGATCTGCAGAGTCTGCTCAAAGGCATTTCCCTCCGGATCCTTCCAGCGGACGGTCAGGGTTTCAGGCAAATCTCCCTTCATCGGTTTGGCGGCGGCCATCTTGTTGGGAGCGATCACCTTGAATTCGCCCTGTACTTTGCCGTCCAGTTCCAGCTCCACATTCTGAATCGGGAGCTGAGGACTCCCGTTGCCCACGTTGACCTGAAAATTGGCCCGCCGGGTGGCACAGCCGCCGAACAGGAAAGCGGACAACAGAATCAGGCCGGTAAGCTTCATCATTACTGCATGCGCATGGGCATGATCACGTAGAGGAAACTGATGTCGGATTTGAGCACACCCGGGCTCAGCTCATCGGTCAGTTCCAGATACACTTCATCGCTGTCCAGCACCCGCAGCGGCGCCAGCAGGAATTCAGGGTTGTAGGAAATATTCATGGCGGGACCGCTGTACTTGATCGGCACCCTTTCCTTGGCTTCTCCCACATCGGGGGTGGAACTCAGGACCTGAAGACTGTTCTCCTCAAAGGACAGTTTGATCGAGTTGGACTGTTCATTGGTCACCAGGGCCACCCGGCGCACCGCATGCAGCAGGGTCTCCCGCTCTATCGCAATGCGCTCCTCACACTGGGCCGGAATCACCTGCTGATAATTGGGGAAAGTACCGTCAATCAGTTTGGAAACCAGCCGCAGTCCATCGACTTCAAAGATCACCTGGTTCCCGGCGGCAATCAGTTTGAGGGTTCCTTCATCGTTCAGGTTGCGGAGCAGTTCGTTGGTGGCTTTGGCCGGGATCACCAGATCCAGATCATTCTCGGCCGGGAAATCGACCTCATTTTCACAGAGGGCCAGACGGCGTCCATCCGTGGCGACCACGGTGAGTTTCTTTTCGTTGAAACTGAACAGGATGCCGTTGAGCACATAACGGGTTTCATCCACCGACGCGGCGTACTGCACGCACTTGAGCATATGTTTGACGGTGGAAGGATCCAGGGTGTAGGACTGATTCTGTTCCGGCTCCGGGATTTCCGGATAGTCATCCGCGGAAAGCCCCATCACTTTAAAGAAGCTCGAACCACACTCAATCGTGGCACTGTCTTTGCCGTCAACCGAAAGTTCAATCGGCTGGGAAGGAAGTTCACGGATCATGGAGAACAGACGTTTTGCCGGCAGCGTGGTTATACCGCCTTTGCTCACCTCTGCGGGAATATCCGTGCGCACACTCAGTTCCATGTCCGTAGTGGTGAGACTCAGACGTCCTTCTTTGGCTTCGAGCAGCACGTTAGCCAGAACCGGAATGGTGCTCCGGGTACTCACAACTGACTGAACCCGGGTAAGGGCTTCAAACAGATCATCACGATTTAACGTCAGCTTCATTCAATTCATCTCCTGATAGGTAAATAGGATCCGCAAAGGATAGGGTAAAACTTACTGAAACCCTTAAGACTATCAATGCCAAAGTGTAAGGAGTTTGTCAGCTTTCGCTGAATTACCCCCCTGCTCCGGCGGATTTTGCGGAAGGAAGCCGGATCCGCAGCAGGACCAGCGCGAGAAAAATCAGTTCGGCCACAATATAACCGATGAAGCCGGTGGCCATCGCGTTGGTGAAGCCGTAAGAGTGCAGTCCCACGCCCAGCAGGTTTACTCCGAGCCAGGCCACCATAACCATAATGCAGCCCAGCACGGTGCCGACTGCGGTTCCGATTTCGCCAATCAGTCCGCCCACTTTTGCGTGATAGATGACCGCAGTCCACAGCACAATCAGCAGCGCGCCGTTCTCCTTCGGATCCCAGCCCCAGAAACGTCCCCAGGACTGATCCGCCCACACGCCGCCCAGCATGGTGCCGAGAAAGGCGAAGGTTAATCCGAAGCCCAGCAGACTTTCCATGGGATAGCGGACTTTTTCCAGCACGGATTTTTCTTTGCCCAGTGCTTTGAGGATCAGCCAGATGTGACCGAACACCCCGGCAATCCAGACCCCGGCATACCCGGTAGTCACCGCGAGTACGTGCGTACTCAGCCAGAAGTTGGAAGCCAGCACCGCCACCACTTTGTGCATGGTGTCCCCTTCCGCCGCGAAACGGTCCGCCACAAACAAAAAGGTCAGGGCCACAAAGGAACCGGCAAACAGACCCATTCCGTTTTTCTGGAAAATTTCCACAAGCAGAGAGAGCAGCACACAGATCAGCGCCACAAACAGAAAGGTGCCGTACAGGTTGGTCACCGGAGGACGGGCCGTCAGGAAAATCCGCCACGCGATACCTGTGGTATGCAGGAGAAGGGCAATGGCCAGCGGAATCCAGGCCGCGGTCCGCAACTTGGGTCCTCCACTGACCAGCGCAGCGAAAGCGAGGAAGAAGGTGAGTAAATAATACACCTTGGCTTTACCGAAGTAGTTGGCGCGGTTGAAGCGGGCCTCTTTTCCGGTCAGCGCGGTCTCGCGGACATGGTCCATGCGGCTGCGGGAAAATTCGGTGATGTGCCGGGCGGTTTCCGATACCGTCTCCCAGCCCCGTGCTCTCCAGGCCTGCGACATTTCTCCGGCCCGCTCGGCGGCGAGAATCAGAGACTGATCCCCGTCCACATTGTGCAGCGCGTCCATGGGCGAAATCCAGACAGAATCCCCGTGCGGTGCCTCGGGGAGCAGCGTCAGCGGAAGTTCGGAAAGATTCTGGTGAAAGGCGAACATGAGTTGGGCCAGCGTGAACGCATCCTGCTGGGTTTCGGACCAGGTTTCAGGTCCCCCCTGTTCCTGCGCGGACACAATCAACGGACTGAGTCCGCTCAGGCGCTTGCGCAGATCCAGATAGGTGTAGGTCGTCTGATCCTCAGACAGCTGAAGCGCCGCGCGGATCTCGGGGTTGTCAAGAATCAGTCCGGGAAGATCCCGTGCATAGGCGAAGACCTGTCCGAGTGCCCGGTAGGTGAGTACGTTTACATAGACCCGCAGCGCCTCTTTTTCCACCAGTCCCCGGTCCTCCTCTTCCATCGCTTCGGCCTGACGCGCAATCTCCTCAAGTTTTGGAATTCCCGGCCGCAGATGGGTGAAACTGAACCGGCGGCTACTCGGTTTCTTTGCTCCGGGAATCTCCTCCTCACGCTCCACGCCCATTGCGTCGAGCAGTTCCGGATGATTGATCAGGAAAACCGCATCGGATTCCGTGGTCTCCGGCACAAACAGCAGCCGGCTCATCCACAGTGCTGCGGATTCATCCTGAAAAGATTTCCGGCCGGAAAACTGAAGCAGATGCAGACGGGCAAAGGTATCCAGCGGCATCACCCGTCCGTTGTATAACAGGGGGATTTCCGCCACTTCCTTGAGCACCCTGTCCGGCGGGGTGGCCGGGGGCTCTTTTGAGCCGCAGGCAGAGAGAAACGCCAACAGAATAAAGGAAAGCCACTTCATGATTTTCTCCTCCGTCTTGCCAACTGCATCCATTGCATCTGAAGAAAATGCATTGCGAGTCCCAGCGAGGTGATTCCGGTGGCCCAGTAGGGAACCAGACGGCCGAAGTTGCGGGTGACCGCAAACACGGACATCTCCGATTGACCGGTCACCGCAAAAGACTGTTGAAAAAAGGTCCATCCGTTCAGCCGGAAAGGTTCATTCATTTTGATCACCACGTCCCGCTGCAAATCCTCCCCGAGATGCACCGTGATCAGGCTCCGGTAATCTTTGGGCGTGTCTGTACCAGGATAATAGGTGCGGCTGAAATCATTCAACTCCATGAACAGCGGCAACTCATAACGTTTACGCCGAAGCATGATGAAGCGCCCGCTGCCGTCCGAAAGTTCCAGGCCCAGCGGACGCTGGTCACGGGCGGTGAGCAGAATTTCGCGGATGCCTTCCGCGCCTTCGACCTCCAGCCGCACTGCGGGCTCGTGGTCCTCCGGGGATTTCAGTTTGTCCAGTTTTTCCACTCCCACAAATCCCGCCGCATTGGCAGGCGCTTCGGCTTCTGAATCGGCAGCGGATTTCAAGGGCCGCGCATGATCCTGAACTTCCAGCACCCGGAAATTCAAATCGGCATCCGGAAAAGAAAATTTGCGTCCCCGCCGCAGATCTGACAGATCCACCGCATGATATTTCTGAACGGAATGCAGTTCGTTGGAGAAAGAGATTTCCCATTCTGTGCGGCTCACCGCGGCGTTTCTCCCCTCCCCCTCAAACAAACTGACTGTCGCCTCAATCCCGGTCACTTTGGTGAAA
>JBMTJR010000122.1:0-6877 GCA_049438565.1 Kiritimatiellia bacterium | reverse complement strand
GGCTTTGTTCACCACAATCGCGTCCGCATTCTCCATAACCCCCCGTTTAATTCCCTGGAGGTCATCCCCGGCCCCGGTGAGGGTGAGCAGCATAAAGAAATCGGTCATGGAGCGAACCGCGGCCTCACTCTGCCCCACGCCGACAGTTTCAATCAGAATCACATCAAACCCCGCCGCCTCACAGATCAGCATGGTCTCCCGGGTTTTCCGGCTTACCCCGCCCAGCGTTCCGCCGGAGGGGGAAGGACGGATAAATGCGTGCGGATCGCGGGAGAGATTCTCCATCCGGGTTTTGTCCCCGAGGATGCTGCCTTTGGACATGGTGCTGCTGGGGTCCACCGCGAGCACAGCCACCTGATGTCCTTTTGCGGTAAGCATACTGCCAAAGGCATCAATAAAAGTGCTTTTCCCTGCTCCGGGAACTCCGGTGATTCCGATCCGCAGCGCTTTTCCGGTTTCAGGAAGCAGTTCCCGCAACAGGTTCTGGGCGAGATCCATATGATGTTCCGCATTGCTTTCCACCAGAGAAAGTACCCGGCCGAGAATCGTGCGGTCTCCTTGACGCACTCCCTCCAGCATCTGCTGCTGGGTGAAGCCAGGATGACGACGGCGCGGACGGTGAATCCGTCCCCCGGGCAGACCGTCATGACCTCCTTTGACGCCCGGCATGACGCCACTGGAGATGCCTTTTCCCTCGCCGGCCCATTCGGGCGGACGGGAATAAGGGTTCCGGGTGCTGTCGGGACGGGTCATCACGGAATCAGTCCTCCTCCCCCGACAACAATTCCTCCAGCAGAAGTTTTGCCGCCACCGGGATCACGGTTCCGGGTCCAAAGATCGCGGCCGCACCGTTTTCCCTGAGGAACTCATAGTCCTGCGCGGGAATGACTCCGCCGATCACCACCATGATGTCCTCCCGTCCCCGTTTCTTCAATTCTGACACCAGCTCGGGAAGCAGGGTTTTATGGCCTGCGGCCAGTGAGCTCATGCCCACGATGTGCACATCGTTTTCGACCGCCATTTGTGCCGCCTCGGCCGCGGTCATAAACAGGGGGCCCACATCGACATCGAAACCAAGGTCCGCAAACGCGGTGGAAACGACTTTTCCGCCGCGGTCGTGACCGTCCTGTCCCAGCTTGGCCACCAGAATCCGGGGACGGCGTCCCTCGATCTGTTCAAACTTGTCTGCCAGTTCTGATACTTCTTTCACGCTCTCATCCTCACCATAGGTGCTGCTGTAAACCCCGGAAATGGAACGGATGACCGCCTGATGCCGGCCAAAATGCGTTTCCAGGGCATCGGAGATTTCTCCCAGAGAAGCGCGGGCGCGGGCGGCGTTCACTGCCAGCTCCAGGAGGTTTCCTTTTCCGCTTCCCGCAGACTCGGTGAGTGCGGCGAGCGCTGCCTGACAGTCGGATTCGTTCCGTTCTGCACGCAGTTTCTTTAGACGTTTGATTTGCGACTCGCGGACCGCGGAGTTGTCCACTTCCAGAATCTCCAGCGGATCCTCATGGTTCAGACGGTATTTGTTCACCCCGATAATCACTTCTTTGCCGGAGTCGATCATGGCCTGTCTGCGGGCGGCGGCCTCTTCGATTCTCATTTTCGGCAGCCCGGTTTCAATGGCCTTGGCCATACCGCCCAACTGCTCAACCTCGAGAATATGCTCCCAGGCTTTTTCCATCAGCTGACGGGTCAGCGTCTCAAGATAATAAGAACCGCCCCAGGGGTCGACCGTATTGCAGATCCCGGTTTCATGCTGCAGATACAGCTGGGTGTTCCGGGCAATCCGGGCGGAGAAATCTGTGGGCAGGGCGATGGCCTCGTCCAGTGAGTTCGTATGCAGAGACTGGGTATGCCCCAGGGTTGCGGCCATGGCCTCGATACAGGTCCGGGCCACGTTGTTGAAAGGATCCTGCTCGGTCAGAGACCAGCCGGAAGTCTGACTGTGGGTCCGCAAAGCCATGGATTTGGGGTCTTTGGGATTGAACTGCTGAATCAGCTTGGCCCAGATCAAGCGGGCGGCCCGCATTTTGGCCACTTCCATGAAATAATTCATTCCCTGCGCCCAGAAGAAGGACAGCCGGGGTGCAAACGCATCGATATCGATACCTGCCGCGATCCCCTGACGCACATATTCGAGTCCATCGGCCAGGGTGTAACCCATCTCCAGATCCGCAGAGGCTCCCGCCTCCTGCATGTGATATCCCGAGATGGAGATGCTGTTGAATTTGGGCATTTTTTGAGAAGTGAACTCAAAAATATCCGCGATAATTTTCATGGAGGGCAAAGGCGGATAAATGTAGGTGTTCCGCACCATGTACTCTTTGAGAATATCATTCTGAATCGTACCGGTCAGTTTCTCCATGGGAACCCCCTGCTCTTCCCCGGCCACAATGAAGAAAGCGAGAACGGGAAGCACGGCGCCGTTCATGGTCATGGAGACGGACATTTTGTCCAGAGGAATCCCGTCGAAAAGCACTTTCATGTCCAGGATCGAATCGACCGCCACCCCGGCTTTGCCCACGTCTCCGGTGACCCGCGGATGATCGGAATCGTATCCGCGGTGGGTGGCCAAATCGAAGGCCACGGAGAGTCCGCGCTGACCCATGGCAAGGTTCCGGCGGTAGAAGGCGTTTGACTCCTCGGCGGTGGAGAATCCGGCATACTGACGGACGGTCCAGGGGCGGGTCACATACATGGTCGTATAAGGCCCCCGCAGAAAGGGAGGAATCCCCGAGGTGTAATCCAGGTGTTCGCAGGCCTGGTAATCCGCCTGGGTGTAGAGTCCGCGGATATTGATGTGTTCGTTCGAGAGGGTCAATAAATCCGCAGCGGAGCGTCCGGTCTCCTCCTCCAGACGGGCACGCCATGCCGTATCGGAATAGGATCCCTGCACATCAAAAGGAACGGTGGACAAATCAGGAATCGTGCTCATTTCAACACTCCGGTTTTGGCTTGCAGATCATTAAGAAATTCAAGGTTGTTGGCTTTCAGATGAATAAAGTCATCCACGCCGGCGGCCTTAAAGGCATCCGTGTGGGCTGGCAGCAGCCCGGCCACGATCACCACGGTTTCCGGGGCGGCTGCCTTCACGGCCCGGGCAAATTCGGGAACCAGATCGGGATAGGTGTCATCCGTGGAGCAAAGAACCGTCGCGGCGGCTCCGGAGGAGACCACAGCTTCAGCGGCCTCGGCGGCCATTTCAAATTTACGGGAGGCATCCACCCTGAATCCGGCGGGTTTCAAAAACTCCTGACTGAAATCCGAGCGGACTTTGTGTTGGGAAACCGGTCCCATCTGCGCCATCAGAATCAGTGGAGCCTGTCCCTGTTCCGCACAGTAGGATTCCATTTGTTCCCGGAGAAGTTCATATCCCTCGGTCAGCCTGCCCAGTTTCACCGGATTGATGCGGTAGGACTGTTCAGGTCCGGTCGCGTCGCTTACTTCGTAAAAGGCAGCCCCTTTCTGTACCGCAGAGAGGATTCCCTCCATTCCCAGCTTCAGATTCAGACGGGAGAGTTCCTGCTGAAGGGCTTCGTCCTCTCGGTCCGTCCGGAGGTTTTCCAGACTGTTTTCGGCCTGCTCAAGAGTTTTGGCCGTATCCGGAAGCCGGACCGGCAATTTCTTTTCCTCCGGGAAAGCGAATTGATTGCTGCCCACTTTTACCGTGCGGCGCTGCGCAAGCATCAATCGCTGCTTGTCCGCCTGTTCCGTCAATTCGTTCTGTATGGTTCCGTCCTGGAGCTGTACCAGCAAACCTCCGGCTTTTTCGATTTGCTGGAATTTCGCCCAGGCTCTGACACAGAGTTCCTGAGTGAGATTTTCCACGGTCCAGGAACCGCCGGCGGGATCCACCACTTCATTCAGATGCGCTTCATGCCGCAGCACCAGCTGAATATTCCGCGCAATCCGGCGTGAAAAAGTATCCGGAAGTCCAAAAGGAGCATCGAAGGGGTCCAGACGCAGCACATCCACGCCTCCCATCACCACACTGAAAGCCTGGGAGGTGGCGCGGAGAAGGTTCACATACGGATCCAGTTTTGTCTGATGCCAGGCGGAGCTGGAGGCGGACTGATACAATTTTGCGGATGATTCTTTTCCGCCGCAGGCCACCACCAGCTTCGCCCAAAGTGCACGGGCGGCACGGAATTTCGCCAGCTCCATAAAGAAATCCGATCCGATGGAAAATTTCACCATGGCTTTGGCAGCCGCCAGATCCACGTCAACTCCCCGCTCATTCAAAGCCCGGAAGCTCTCGGCCGCAGAAGCCAGCATGAGCGCCAGTTCGGTAACCGCATTGCCGCCGGCGTTGACCGACCAGCTGACATCCACCCCGACAGAGCGGAGGCCCGGAAAATTCTCATCCATCCAGCGGACATGATCGGCCTGAAGGTCACGGATCTCGGACAAATCCAGCGGCAACACTCCGTGGATGGCCAGTTCGGAAATCGGATCCATACAAACCGAACCTGCCGCAGGCCGGAGTCCGGAGACTTTCAGGGCGGCAGCGGCGGACGGTGCCGAAGAACCCGCCTCTACATGCAGGGGAATGTTCGCGAGATCCACACCCTCCAGCGCGGTCTGAAGATCCTGTGCATGATGGATACAGGTTCCGCAAAGTCCGGCATTTTCGGAAGGCCCCTGCCCTTTCCGTCCGTCTTCATCGAAGACCAACAGTACAGAATCCTGTCCCCGGGCGAGATCCTCCCGCAGTGCCTGATTGAATTCCGTGGCAGTCGGATACGGAAGTGCCTGGCAGATTTCCCAACTTTTGACCGCCGCGCCTCCCGCAGAGGTTCCCCTGAGATAGGGGAAAGCACCCGGAGTGGTGTCGGCCAGCGGGTTGCCTTCAACGGTTTTCCGGTCGTACAAAGGCTGCAGGGCGATTCCCTCCAGGGTCTGCGTGACCACTTTCTTTTCAAAGGGAACTCCGTTTAAAACTTTTTCGGTCAGTTGCCGCCAGAGAGCGGGATCAGGCCGGTCAAAAAGCTCCTGAAGATTTAATGTGGGGGACAAAGAGGATTCGCTCATAAAATTCTCCAATCAGATCAGCTCAGTTTCATGCTTCCGGTTTCGAGAAAACGCTGGTGAAATTCAAAAGCCCGGGAAAGCGTTTGGGGGGTATGATGCGAGGCACCGTTCTTCAAACCGGCTTCCAGATAATCAGTCAACAAGGCCTGATAATCGGGATGGGCACAGCATTCGATGATCTTGCGGGCGCGGCGGACCGGAGAAAGTCCCCGGAGATCGGCCAGTCCCCGCTCGGTCACCATCACCTGAACGGAATGTTCATTGTGGTCACAGTGACTGACCATGGGAACCACTGCGGAGATATCCCCTTTTTTCGCAATGGAGGGCGTCATGAAAATGGAGATATAGGCGTTGCGGCAGAAATCTCCGCTGCCCCCGATCCCGTTCATCATTTTGCTTCCCATGACGTGCGTGGAATTCACGTGCCCGAAAATATCCATTTCCAGGGCCGTGTTCATGGAAATCACGCCCAGACGGCGGATGACCTCGGGATTGTTCGACATTTCCTGCTGCCGGATAATGATTTTGTGCTTCAATTCATCCAGCGTGTTCCGGAATTTCTCCTGTCCCTCTGCGGAAAGCGTAAGCGAACAGGTGGAGGCGACCTCCAGCCGGTCCGCCTCAATCAGTTCAAACACCCCATCCTGCATCACTTCGGTGTACAGAGAAATGGGGTCGATTTTGGGATGACGGGCGAAACCGGAGAGCACCGCATTGGCGACATTTCCAACTCCGGACTGATAGGGCAGATGAGAAGGCAGACGGCCCTTCTTCTGTTCATGCAACAGAAAATCAATCACATGGGCGGCGATCGCCTCGCTGTCCGCATCGGGTGCGCGGAACCCCGGGGTATTGTCCGGAAGGTCTGTGAGCACGATTCCGGCGATTTTCTTGGGGTCCACTTTCACATAGGGCGTGCCGCAACGGTCCCCCGCATGGTAAATGGGCAGAGGAGGACGGTTGGGAGGGGATTTGGGTACAAAGACATCATGGAATCCCATCAGTCCCTGCGGCATGGAGGTGTTCAGCTCAATGAAGATCCGCTCCGCGTCCTTCAGAAAAGTGGCGCTCATTCCCCCGGAAGTGGTCAGGTAAATCTTGCCATCGTTGGTTACTTCCACCGCTTCGACAATTGCGGTGTCGGTTTTGGGAATGAAACCATAACGGAGATACTGGGCCACGTGGGAAAGGTGAAAATCGACAAATTCCACTTCCCCGGCGTTGATCCCGTCCCGCATGTCTTTGTTGGACTGATACGGCATCCGGAAATTCACCGCCTTGGCCCGGGCCAGCGCCCCATCCAGTTCATCCCCCACAGAGGCACCGGTGTAGAGGGATATTTTAAACTCTTCGCCGATATCATGGAGTTTCTGAGCCCGCGCGGCCAGAGCGAGCGGAATGGCTTTGGGATATCCTGCGGGGGTAAAACCGCTGGTGCTCAGGACTTCGCCGTTGCGAATTAGGCCCGCCACTTCCTCGGCGGGCATCTTTTTTTGAGATATGATTTGTGATGGACTCATAAATCCTCATTCCGGGGTTCAACTGGATTTGATTTCGCTGCCTGCCAGAAATTTGACTGACCATCGGCTTATAAACCATGAAAGCCTCCGTTGTAAATATAAATCGTACGTAATTTGTACGATTTATATTATTTGGCTTATTTATACGATTTAGGGACCTATTCCGGTCTTTTAAGGCCCTAATCTTCCCTCCCCGGGAAAAATTCTGTTTGGGTTCCGTACAAAAAAAATCTTCGGAATGCGGACAAAGGGCGTATCCCTGAATTGGTTTTTTACAACCGCTGACAGCGCGGACAGCACGGACCCATGCAGCATATTTATAG
>JBMTJR010000121.1:0-6889 GCA_049438565.1 Kiritimatiellia bacterium | reverse complement strand
CTCTGCAGGGTGGTCAAATCATAGCGATAGGCGGACATGCTTCCGCCGGGATTGAATTCCGGACGCTCCAGAGGAAAAACCATTCCCCAGGGCACCGAAGTCTCCCGTCCCCAGAGTTCTCCATTGATATAGTTGGCGATCCGTCCAAAGCCGATCCCCAGCGGCACCACCACGGCAAAATTATCGCTGAGCTGCCAGAAAGATTTCTTATGCTTTTTCGCCCACCAGGCCAGCACCAGAATTCCGCCGAGGATTCCGCCGTGACTGGCCATCCCTCCCTCCCAGACCCGGAGGATCTGCAGCGGATCCTCCAGCAGGGTTTCCGGGTGATAAAACAGAAAATAGCCCAGTCTTCCCCCCAGCATCACGCCGAAGATACAGAAACTGGTCAGGCAGTCCTGCAATTCCTCCACCTTCAGTGAGAGAAGATTCCGCCGGATCAGCACTTTCAACAGCAGATATCCGGCAAGAAATCCCGCCAGATAGGAAAGTCCGTACCAGCGGATGGCCAGGGAATCAGTGAAACGGAAAATCTCAGGATGGATGCGGTGGAACAGAGGCATGGGGCACTGACTAACAATCAGACCTGTACGAAAATGACCATCAAATTTTGCGGGATTTCTTAGGAGGCGGGGCATCCTGCCCCGGATTTCTGCCGCAGGGATGCGGCACCTCCTGTTGTGAACCCAACCGGAGGCGGGGCATCCTGCCCCGGATTTCTGCCGCTGGATCAGACGCCGCTCTTTGAGCTGCTTCCTGACACCTGCGGCAGCTCCAAATGCAGCGCCCCATTGCCAAAGGTTACGCTGGTTTCTTTGCCCGCTTCCTGCTAAAGACGCTCAATGAGTCCTTCTCCCAAACCTTTTAAATCAGGTCCCAAAAAATATCAGCCCCGCGGAACGCCGGTGGTCTATGAGGATCATGATCTGCTGGTGGTCAACAAGGCCTGCGGACTGCTCTCAGTCAGTTACAGTGAGGAGCATCAGGATACGGCCTATCACCGTCTGTTTGACTATGTGCGCAAAGGCAATCCGAAATCGAAAGCCCGGATATTTATGGTGCACCGGATCGACCGGGACACCTCCGGCCTTCTGCTGTTTGCCAAAACGCCCGCCGCCAGAAAGTACCTTTTGGACGAATGGAAAAATTTCAGCAAGATGTACTGCGCGCTGATTCACGGTCAGCTGGACAAACCGGAAGGGGAACTGATTTCCTATCTGCTCGAGGACGAACAGCATGTGATGCGGACGGTGGCGGAGGGGGAGGGCGGTCAGTATGCCAAAACCGGCTACCGGGTGCTGCAGACCTCCAAAAAATTCAGCAAACTGGAGATCGATCTGTTCACAGGGCGGAAAAATCAGATCCGGGCCCAGTTTGCGGACATCGGGCATCCGGTGGTGGGGGACCGGAAATACGGCGCCCTGCCCGTGGTCACCGGAAAGCGGCTCTTTCTGCATGCGGCGGAACTCCGCATCACCCATCCGTTCACCAAACAGCCGATGACGCTGAAGGCCCCGGTGCCGGCTGCCTTTGAAGCGATGCTGACCGGTCAGCGGGAACCGAAAGAAAAAAACCGCGGCTGAATTTTCCCCGCGGCGGCAGGTTTCCATGCTTAGGTATACGATTGTTTGGGAGCATCCCAAAATCGGTTCATTCGTACGTATGGAATGGGTAAATAACCGCTGACTGCGCGGAGAACGCGGACCTTGCAGTTGGAAATGTATAAGGGATTCGTTCAGGGCTGACTCCAAAAGAATTACACAAAAAAATATTCTTTGTGGGTCCGTGCCGTCCGCGCATTCCGCGGTTGTAAAAAACTGATTCAAGGATGCGTCGCGATTCTTTGGCGTCTTTGGATTGCAAGCCGCTGATTATGGGCTATAAAGCCTGCCCCTTGCAATCAGGAACTTTTTATGGCCAAGACACTTTTTGAAAAAATATGGGACCGGCATCTGGTCCGCGATCTGCCCGACGGCACCTCTTTGTTATACATTGACCGGCATCTGGTTCACGAAGTGACCAGTCCGCAGGCCTTTGAGGGGCTGCGTCTCACCGGCCGCAAGGTCCGGCATCCGGAACTGACCTTTTCCACCATGGATCACAACGTGCCGACGGATGAATCCCGTCTGACCATCAAAGATCCCATTTCCAAAGCCCAGGTGGAGGCACTGGAACGCAACTGCAAAGAAAATGGAATCCATTTGTACGGCATCGGGGATGACCATCAGGGGATTGTGCATGTGATCGGTCCGGAAATGGGGATCACGGTTCCGGGTCTGACCCTGGTCTGCGGCGACTCCCACACCTCCACGCACGGCGCTTTCGGAACCCTGGCTTTCGGCATTGGAACTTCGGAAGTGGAGCATGTGCTGGCCACCCAGACCCTGCGTCAGAAAAAACCCAAAACCTTTAAAGTCGAATTCACCGGCAAACTGAGTCCGCATGTGCATTCCAAAGACATGGTGCTCAAGCTGATCGGCATGATCGGCACCGCCGGCGGTACCGGATCGGTCTTTGAATTCTGTGGAGAGGCGGTGGAAGCCCTGTCCATGGAGGCGCGGATGACCATCTGTAATATGTCGATTGAGGGGGGCGCCAAAGCAGGTCTGATTGCTCCCGATCAGACCACTTTTGATTACATCCTGGCCGAAGACCGTCCGTTTGTCCCCAAAGGGGAGGCTTTGGAGAAGGCCATGGAGGAGTGGAAAAAACTGCCCAGCGATCCCGGCGCACATTACGACCGTACGCTGACGATTGATGCCTCCAAAATCGCCCCCCAGGTCAGCTGGGGAACCAGTCCCGGCATGGTGATCGATGTGGATGCTCCGGTTCCCGGACTGAACGACGTGCCCGGCTACAGTGCCGGAGATGTGCAGAAAGCTCTGGATTACATGGGACTGGAGGCCGGACAGAAACTGACCGACTGCAAACTGGATATCGTATTTATCGGCAGCTGCACCAACTCCCGGATTGAGGATTTGCGCCGGGCCGCCGCCGTACTGGACGGACGTAAAAAAGCGGATCACCTGCGATTGATGGTGGTGCCCGGATCCCAGCAGGTCCGCAAACAGGCCGAGGCGGAAGGACTGGACAAAATTTTCACCGCCGCGGGCGCGGAATGGCGCTGGGCCGGCTGCAGCATGTGTCTGGCCATGAATCCGGACAAACTCTCCCCGCAGGAGCGCTGCGCCTCCACCTCCAACCGGAACTTTGAGGGACGTCAGGGTGCGGGAGGCCGGACGCATCTGGTGAGCCCGGAAATGGCAGCCGCCGCCGCGGTGGCCGGACACTTTGTCGATATTCGCACCTGGAACGGAGGAAACTGATTATGGAAGCATTCACCACCCATCGCGGAATTGTGGCTCCTCTGGACCGGGCCAATGTGGACACCGACCAGATTATCCCCAAACAGTTTCTGAAATCCATCGCCCGTACCGGTTTCGGTCCCAGTGCTTTCTTTGACTGGCGTTATGTGCTCACCGGAGAGGAAAACCCTGATTTTGAACTGAATCAGCCCCGCTACGCCGACCGCTCCATTCTGGTCACCCGCAACAATTTCGGCTGCGGATCCAGCCGGGAACATGCGGTGTGGGCGCTGGCGCAGGATGGATACAAAGTGATCATCGCCCCCTACCGGGGAGAAGGCGATGATTTCATTCCCGGCTTTGCGGATATTTTCAAAAACAACTGCTCCAAAAACGGCGTGGTCACCATCGAGCTTTCCGAACGGGAGGTGGAGACCATCTTTCAGACGGTCTATACGGAGGAGGGCCTGGAGGCCAGCGTGGATCTGGAAAATCAAAATCTGACCCTGCATGGCAAAACCGAAGTCACCTTTGATTTTGATTACGACTCCAGTGTCAAAAACAAGCTGCTGAAAGGCCTCGATGACATTGAAGAGACCCTGCAGTATCTGGGGGACATTGAGACTTTTGAAAAATCCCACGCGACCTGGATTCACCAGAGCGTCTGAGGCTTTTCCGGGTCCGCCGCTTTATTTGAATACCGCCTCCAGCCCCATTGCCTGTTTGTGCATGAAGTCGGGAATCGCTCCCCGGCCCATTCTGCGCAGCACTGGAAAAAACAGGGACAAAAAGCGGAGCGTGAATACATGGTCAAAGGCCCGGTAGCCCCGCTTTTCCCGCAACAGGGCTTTCAGATAAATGCGCAGGGCTTTTGAACTCAGCGTGAACGGAGTCAGTTCCAGACGCACGGAGTAACGAACCGGATATTTTTCTGTATAGGCATCAATCAACGACTGCAGCCGGCGGAGCTGTTCAGGATCAATCTCCAGAAAATAATAGCGCCGGGCCTCCGCCAGAATACGAAAACTGTCGTACATAAAATCCAGCCCCAAGTCCGGGAGCCCGTGTTTGCGGGCCAGCACCCGCATCCCGTGCACCACAGCCAGCGCATTCTCCCCCTGAATCACTTTGGCCTCGCCGCTGTCCACCAGACACTTCAGGAGCTTCCGGATCGGATGCAGAATCAGAATACGGTCCCAGTACACGGAGATGGTGGAGGGAAGGCGCACCCGGCGGAAGTACAGTTTCCGCTGCGCAATTTCGTCGATATACAACAGCTTTTTTACCGCCTGATCCGAAGCGTTCATCATCTCAATCAGCGGCTCCGCCTGTTCGGGCCGCAGAAAAGTCTCCGCATAGGAAATCAGAGCCGCACGGGAGCTCAGACCCTCCCGGAAAATTTTGATGCAGACCCAGGTGTTGATTTCGTTCCAGACCGAAGAGTTTTCCATAAAGGTCAGACGCTGAAAGCGGGTCCAGCCTCCGGTCTGACACCACACAGACATGCCGATCAGTCCCGGGATCTCCTGGAGCTGCGTACGAATCTCCTGCACGTCGTTTCCGATATAGGAGGGGTACTCCCCGCAGCCTTCGTATTCGCGGCGGGCCTGCAGTTCGACAATTTTCTGATGCGGACTGCGGAAAAACTGTTTGTTCAGAGGCAGATAACGGAAAAAATCAGATTCCCCGTGTTTGATCGACAACACCAGATGCCGGCTCTGAAATATGCCGAAGACCTTGTGCAGTGTGTTCCGGTTCCAGATCAGATCGCCGATCGGGTAGGCGCCCACGCTCCACAGACGGAAAATCAGCAGCCGGTCATTCCGCTCGAATTCCGGCAGCAGGGACGCAAGCATCCTCCGCGCTTCCGAGGCTTTGCGGATCATGAGTTTGCTCCGGAAATCGCCGACCACATCCTGGCCATCCGATTCCCCGATCCTCAGAACGATCCCGGCCACCTGCGGATAGCGTTTGAAAAATTCCAGGAGGTGCCCGCGGAACCAGAGCAGATGGGCCTGGAACCCTTTCCCGATCTTTTTCGCTGATGCCGGGGTGGTGAACATGAAATCGGTGGTGATCAGCACCTTCATCCCATGCGACGCCGCGATGGAAATCCATCGTGCGTAATAGGCGGCATAGACCTCCAGTTTCCGGTTCACCTCCGGCTCAAAATCCGGATGCGGAAGCATGTGGGCCAGATCATCGAGGGTCACTGTGTTATAACCCATCCCTGCGGCCCGGCTGCAGAAATGATCAAAATCCTCACAAATCTGCTCCAGATCTTTGAGGTCCGCCACCCCGTCCTTTTCCAGCAGTTGGAATGGAATTTTACTCCAGTTGACCCGTTTCCCCGGCTGCACGCCTTTGAAGAACGGGCTGATCCCGTCGATGATAAAAAGATTCATATCTTCACGGCTTCCATCGGGGAATCTTAGCGCAGTCCGGCTAAAATCCGATGAGTGGAAAGTGAGAGAATGGTTACGAACCGGATTTCAGCTGCACCCGGACATAGCGGGAGCGCAGCCAGCGGACGGCAAACAAATCCCACCAGGTCTTTTTCAAACGGCCCCAGTTGGTGTATTTGCTGAATCCCGCCGAGCGGGGGCGGTGATTGACCGGACACTGGGCGATCGAAGCGCCCTGCATCAAAAACAGCGATCCGAGAAAGCGGTGCATTCCGTTCCAGGGAGTGAGGGAATCGGTCAGCGATTTACGGAAAATTTTAATCGCACAGCCGGTGTCCCGGATCTCTTCCCGGAGAATGCAGTTGCGGACGCCGTTGGCAAGTTTGCTGCCAAAACGTTTGGAAAAGGTGTCCTTGCGTTCAGCCCGGTAACCGAAAATTGCGTCGGCCTCTCCGCGGCCCTCCCAGAGAAGGGGCAGATCCGCAGGATCATTCTGACCGTCCGCATCCAGAGTGGCCAGCCACTCCGAGCGGGCTTCACGGAATCCCATCCACAGCGCCCCGGACTGACCGACATTCCGCTCCAGATTCAGCAGCCGCAGGCCGGGAAACTCCTCTGACAGAGCCGCAATTTTCTCCGCAGTGTCATCTGAGGAACCGTCATTCACCGCGAGAATTTCCCAGGTTCCCGGCCACTGTTTTTCCAGCACGCCGGCCAGTTCCCGGAGCACAGGGAGAATCGCTTCCGATTCATTATAGACGGGTAAAATTACGGAAAGGTCTGTCGCGGCGGCCATGAGCTTTCTTCACTATATCGCGGAGACTTTGTCGAGCTTTGAAGCAGTCGGCTTTCTGTTGTGGGTGTTTTTCATGGAACAGATTAAACCCTCGTGACAGTGTCGCGAGAATGGCCCCCTGAATTGACTTGTCAATTAACCATATAACCATACACTAACCCATATGAAGACCACGCTTGATCTGCCGGACGATCTGTTAATGGAAGCCAAATCCATGGCCCTCCAGCGACGGACCACCTTGAAATCTTTGGTCGAACACGCCCTGCGCCGTGAAATTCAGGGCCGGCTGGAGACGACATCAGCCGAGGAAAGCCGGTTCCAGCAAAATGAACTGGGGTTTCTCATGCTCAAACGGTCTCCCACCGACCGGATTCGCCTGGAGG
>JBMTJR010000120.1:0-7004 GCA_049438565.1 Kiritimatiellia bacterium | reverse complement strand
CGACACTGTAAATGCTGTCCGGAGTAAACGGCTTCTTCAGATAGTAGTTCCGGAGGTGATCCTGCTGGGTCCAGCCCGCGGGTGCGAGAGAACCGGTGAAAAAGATGATGGGAAGTTCGGGATTAACTTCCCGGTACCGTCTGGCCCAGTCTGTGCCTTCGCCGTCCGGCAAACTTAAATCCAGGAGCACGGCATCGACACCGGATTCCGTTTCCTGAATCAGTCGCAGTCCCGCCTCCCCTGAACCTGATTCAAGGACCTGAAAATTGTGCCTCTGAAGCAGACGACGGCTTAAACGCAGGATTGCCGATTCATCATCCACGACTAGAATGGTTTTGTTTGCAGACATGTCTCAAACTAAGCAGTTTGCGTTCCACGTCAATATAAGGACCGTTAAAACGTTTAAATTAACTTAATATAGTTATCTTATATGTATGTTTCAGCCAAAACCGATGCGAATTTGACAAACCGTATCTCAGAGATCTATTTCTGCGAAAAAGTGCAGAGGAGGGTCGGGGCTGAGAAAGAAATGTCGAGTTGAGTCAACTGATATCTGGATTTCAGTTGTTTCAGACCAAGCTTCACCCCTTCCTCATCCCATAAAGACGTCAGCGGGGTAAATAAAATCTGCAGAGAGTCGTCATCCGGGGAGCGGACCTCCACCTGAAGATCCGGAAACGCCGGACCGTAAAGCCAGAGGAGTTGCAAAAGCATACAGCAAAGAAATCCGGAATCGCCACGCAGATGCATTCGCAACACCGAATCCTGGACGACAGGCGAAAGGGTGCCGGGATACATTTTCTTTGCAAAATGAATGAAATCCTCCACGAGATCTTTCACGGAAAGAAGCGTGGAGACGGGGAGCATATCCGGATCGACCGCCTCCAACTGACGCAGTAAATCGATGGAACGCTCTGTGGCCCGTTTCATGTCCGACAGGGTGTCCGCCTCCTCCGGAATCAGTTCCTCCAGAAACGGGAGATTACCGTGGAGGGTGGTCATCTGATTATTCAGGTCATGCACGACCAGTTGTAGAAAGTTGCAGAGAAACTCATAGGCTCCCGCAGAGGCGGGATCCGATGGCTCTGCCGACTTCAACCGGAGCTGTTCCAAAGCAAATGAAAGAGATTCCGGGTAAAAGGGCCGGTCAATTCCGGGATGCACCCGTCGCAAATGTTCGGAGCCTCCCAAGAGCAGGATGGGCCCGCTGTGGCTGCCGGGAATTTCAAACTGATTCGCATCCACCAGCAGCGCCTCTACATCGCGCAGGGAACGCATATACTCTCTGACTCCATCCCAGGAGTCTGATTGTATGAGGGTGGGTTTAGGCTGCAGCCCGCCCAGACTGGATTCAAGTTCCGCCTGCAGAGACGCATCTGAACTCAGCAGGAGATAGACCGGCATGATGGGGGCTGACCGTTTCGGGAACGCTTGCGGAATTCAGTTGAGAAGATTCAACACCGCTTCATAATCCGGCTCCTGGGCAATTTCAGGAACCTGCTGGGTGTAAATCACTTTTCCTTCCGGATCGATCACCACTACCGCCCGGCTGAACAGGCCTTTCAGGGCTCCGTCCAGAATGGTCACGCCGTAAGCGGTGCCGAACTCCGGATTGCGGAATGCAGAGAGATTCTCAATATGTTTCAAACCCTCACTGCTGCAGAAACGTCCCTGTGCAAAGGGCAGATCCATGGACACGTTTGCCACCACCACGCCCTGGAGAGAGGAGATGCATTTGTTGAAATTCCGCGCGGATGCCTGACAGACACCGGTGTCCAATGAAGGCACGATATTCAGGATCAGCGTCTTCCCTTTGTAATTTGACAGGCTGATATCCTCAAGACTTCCGGTGCAAAGAACAAAATCCGGTGCCGGTCCCCCTTTTTCCGGAAGCTGACCGATGGTGTGGATAGGGGAGTCTTTGAAAGTGATTTGTGCCATGTAATTCTCCTTGGTTGATGTAAAAAAGAAATATGCCCATTTTTTTAAAAATTGCAAACGATCACTTGGGCTTTGACCTTTTTTCATTTTATGGTTAGTAGTTTCCAAGTCTTATGCTCTCTTCTGACCCTGTAATGAAGAATTGATATGAAAAAAATATTCCTGATTCCGATTCTGTGCCTGATGAATCTCCACAGCCCCGCCATGGGACCGAAAGCCCCTTCCGGACTTTCCCTGCTGCTGGTGCCCGCCCGGCCCGCGATGGTGCAGTTGGGAATGGATATGGCGGCGCAGCAACATGCATTGCTGATGGCTTATGCGCCGGACACCTCCGTTGAGGGCCGGTTCCTGAACATATGGGATGGAGAAAGATGGGTGGAGATTCCGGAAAATGCTTACCGGAATGGGGCTTTTGTGAAAAATTCTGTATCCCGCCTGCTGGTGGTGGGAGAGGAAAACGAACTTACCGCATCGCTGATTGAGGATGCCTTGTCCTGGTGTCCGGAAGTTCTGTTGCTGGGAACTTCCGACGTTACGGAATTGATCAATCAGATGGGCCGTCTGTACGGCTTTGATAAAAAAGACTGGGACTGGATCGCCAAACGGTATGAACTTCAGCTTGAAGATTTGAATCAGAACCGTCCTCAGATCAGCTGGTATGATGCAAACAAAGCAAGTGATCTGCCTCCGTCCGAAAAACCCTGGAAAAAAACCTCCGCTGAGGAAACCGCTGAACCTCCGGAAGAAACCAGCCTGCGTCCCTTGGAAATCCAGGAGCAGATTCCTGAAGCCGTGGAGGAGGTTTCCCCCGTCTCAGAAGAGAACGCCGCCCCGCCGCAGAGCGTTCCCGAGGATATTTCCACTGATTTCAGTCTGGAGATTGAATAAATGGCCGCTTCCCCTCGAAAATATCAGAAACGGGTTTCGGCGTTACTCTTTTTCTGTCTGTTTTCGTTTTTTGGCTGTGTCCGGGTGGATGCGGAACGCCAAGGTCCTACACCCACCCGTTTGGTGATCACCCGCGATACTAAAGGGGTGAACATGCAGTTTCAAAGTGTGGAGGGGCTCCGGTATACGGTTTATTATCAGGAACCGGGAATGGCCCCGGGCTCCTGGAAACAGCTTCCCGAGGCCACAGAAATCCCCGGAACCGGGGAGTTGATTCTGGTTTCAGATAAATCTCAGACCGCATTCCGCAGAAAATACCGGATACAGTCTCTCGTGCCGGTGAAGAAACAGAACTGATCCCGGATCCCTCCTGTTCCGGATTTATTCCTCACGGGTCGTCCAGAACAAGACTGATGATTTTTTTGAGCAGGCTCTTCCGCCGCTTTCCTTTCCCCCGGTCTGATTTGTTTTGTTTTCCGCACATCCCCAGACGGTAGGTTCCTTCCTGAAGCTTTTCAAAACAGGTAATCGCCTGATCATAACTCCAGAAACGTGCATCGGGTTCCCGCTGCATCATGATGTAGATTAATTCGGCCAGTTCCGGGGAAATTCCCGGACAGGTTTTCTTCAGGCTGGGGGTGGGGTTTTTGAGAGATTTTTTGATCACCTCTTCTCCGGTTTCCCCTTCGAAAGGGGCCCTGCCAGTGAGCGCATGATAGAGAGTTGCTCCCAGAGAGTAGAGATCGGAGCGGAAATCTTCACTGACCTGGGCGGACTTTTCCGGTGCAATGTAATAGGGTGTTCCCCACCGCTCCACTTCCTGTCCCTCTTTGAGGAACCGGGCCAGGCCGAAATCCGCCACTTTGGCCCTGCCTTTTTGGGTGATCAGAATATTTGCGGGTTTCACATCTCCGTGAATCAGATGATGCTGATAGGCGGCTTTCAGGCCTTTCATCACATCAATGGCCACCTGGACAGCCAACGTTTCCTCGATCGGTCCGTTCTGCATCATGTCATCGAGACTGGCGTAATCCGCCAATTCCATCACAATATAGGGTCTTCCCAGTACTTTGCCCATTGTGTAGATATGTATCACATTGTCGTGGGTAATCCCCGCTGCGGCTTTGGCCTCATTTTCCAGAAGGGTCCACATTTTGGGTGTGGCGTTCAGGTCATCCCGGAGAATTTTTATCGCGACGTCCCGTTCCAACACGGGGTCGTGCGCTAAATAAACTCTGCCCATGGACCCTTCCCCCAAAAATTTGTAAAGGTCATAGGAACCCAGTTTCGCCGGCACCACCATTTCCGTTTTACAGTTCGGGCAAAAAATGGGGTCCAGTGGCTGAAAAGACCGGACATCCAGCACCGTACCGCATTCCGCACAGGGAAGCTGCCGGTTTTTTAGACTGTGATTACTGGATAGTAGTTTTTGACTCATTCCCGATGTTCCCGGACTTATATCGAACCTATCATTTTCAAATTGAAAAGGAGAAGATCAAAACCATCCCGTTCTTTTATTTTTACATCCGGGGGCTTCCTGTGTATTCTCAACTTGCTGGCCTTTCATCATCCGGAGTCGTCATTATGAGCAAAACTAAACCTGATCCCAACGAATTCACAGAGGATTATATTATTTTTGAATGTACCTTTTGCTCCAAGAGCATGGCGATTGATAAACGGGGGATGGGCCTCACGATCAATTGCCCCCAATGCAATGGAATGGTGAGAGTGCCCACTGTATCTGAATCCACGGATTCAAACCCGGATTCGGTAAATATGCCGGTCGAGGGACTTGCAGATGCTTTAGACGAAAGCCGTGATGAAATTGTACAATTGAAGCAACGGATTGAGGCTCTGGAAATCCTCCGCGATGAACTCCTCCAAAAAAGTAAAGACCAGACAGAAAAATTAACCTCATTGCGTAGAGAGTTTGGAAATATTCAATCTGCGTTAGATCATGTATCCATGCTTATGGTGGATCCGGGTGTCAGCTCATAAGCTTTTGTGTATAAATTCCAAAGTCATACACAGCCTTGTGTTAATAGTGTAAATCCCTCCCATTCAGTAATATATAAATAAAAATAACTTATTTTGATCTAAGTTATTCACAGGGGTTGTCGTCCACGCCCCAATCCCCTTGAAAATCAATAAGTTAGCAAAGGGTTAGAAACTTCTCTGGCGTTCTGTTCTCCGGGGATCCTGTCTTTTGTCTCTCCGCGCTTCCTTTTCCAGGTTTCTCTTTGCGGGATTCTCCAGGCCGACACAAAAAAACGGCCCCGCAGGTGCGGGGCCGTCTGCCAGTTTTTCTGGAAGGACTCAGACACGGGTTCCTTCGGCATGCAGCTCGCGGCAGGCCTGTTTGATCCTTTCTTTCATGTTGTTTTTGCCGGCTTTGAGCCAGGAACGGGGATCGTAAACTTTCTTGTTCCCCATTTCGCCTTCGATGCGGAGCACGCCATCGTAGTTCTTCATCATATGATCCACAACCGGACGAGTGAAGGCGTACTGGGTGTCGGTGTCCACATTCATTTTGATTACACCGTATCCCAGTGTTTCCGCGATTTCTTCGGGCGCGGAACCGGATCCTCCGTGGAAGACCAGATCCAGGGGATTGTCACCGGTGCCAAACTTGGCTTTGACCGCATCCTGACCTGCTTTGAGGATTTTGGGTGTCAGTTTTACATTTCCGGGTTTGTAGACCCCGTGCACATTTCCGAATGTCGCCGCATACATGAACGTGTCGACTTCTTTGAGGGTCTCGTACACCAGACACATATCCTCAGGCGAAGTGTAAAGTTTCTCGGCTTTCACATCTGAGTTGTCAATGCCGTCCTCTTCGCCACCGACCACACCGGATTCCACTTCGATGAACATGCCGATGTCCTTCAGGCGACGGGCCAGCTTGAGTCCGATTTCAAGATTTTCTTCGAGGGGCAGGGCGGATCCGTCAAACATATGACTGTTAAACAGGGGCAGTTTTCCTGCTTTGACCCGGGCCTCGGATTCCATAATCAGCGGCACCATAAAGGGATCCACTTTTTCTTTGATACAATGGTCGGTGTGCAGAACCACCAGATTGTCATACTTGGCAGCCAGTTCATGGGCAGCCTCGGCCAGAATTTTTGCACCCAGTGCCGAGTCGGCCAGTGCGCCGGTGGCATGAGCACCCCCTCCTGTGGATACCTGAATCATTCCGTCACACTCACATTCTTTGAATGCCTCCAGGGCGGCATGAATTCCTTCGAGATTGACAATGTTGATGGCGGGGTAGGCAAATTTTTTGGATTTTGCGTTTACCAGCATTTCTTTATACTGCTCTGTAGTGGCGATAGGCATAGGGTTTTATCCTTTTTAGGGTTGTGAACTTTTGAATGAGTCCTCCCTATACCGACCCTCCGTCTCATGTCAATTCGCTTTGCAGGAAATCGGACAAGATATAGCCGATTAGTCTTTAAACCCGGATCTGAAATGCGGCAAATCCTCTTCCCAGGGGAGTTCCGTCTGATTTGACGCTTTTATTCGCTACGGATTCTGGCATATGCGGGGTTCATGCTGTCATTTCGAGCCGAATGAAATTTCCTCCTTCCTGTCCCGGGGACCCCAGAACCTGGTTTGCCTTTTCGCTTGCCGCAGCCTCGGGCTTGCTCCTGTTTTGCGCTTTTCCTCCTCTGAATCAGGGGGAGCTGGCCTTTATTGCTTTATACCCCTTTGTCTGGGCCTTGCGTATCCTTCCCCGGGCCCGTTGCCGTTTGGCGTTCCTGACCGGTCTGACTTTCTGGCTTCCCTCCCTTTGGTTTCTCAGTCAGGTCACCGTGGCGGGTTCGGTTCTTCTCTCAGTGTACTGTGCCCTGTACTGGATTCCTTTGGGGTGGATTTGGGGAGGATTCCTGCGGAAGTGGTCGCCGGATCGTCCTTTGCTCTCTCTCCGCTTTGTTCTGGGGGGGGCGGGCGTCTGGTGCATCCTGGAATTGCTCCGGGGAACGCTGCTCACCGGTTTCCCCTGGAATCAGCTGGGGGTCAGTCAATGGCAGAACTACAGTCTGATGCAGCTGGCCGCGCTGGGAGGCGTGACGCTGCTGAGCTTCCTGCTGGTTTCTCTGAACCTCGGGATTGCCCTGAGTCTGTTGGGACTTTTTGAAAACATGGGGAAACATCACCCCCGCCGAATGCATCCC
>JBMTJR010000119.1:0-7053 GCA_049438565.1 Kiritimatiellia bacterium | reverse complement strand
AAACAGCGCTTTGACCCCGTGGGTGCGGATAATCTCCATGGTCCCGGCCAGCTCCTCCGGACTGGGATCGCGTTCATTGGTGATCCCCCGCACCGGGATGGCCTGAAAATGGTAACGGGCACAGAAATATCCGAAGGCATTGTGGGTGGTGACCAGCTTGCGGTCCTCGGAGGGAATCACCGACAGGGTTTGCTCGGCCCAGGTATCCAGTTCCTCCAGACGCCGCATTTTTTCCGTGCTGCGGTCCCGGATTTCGGATTTCATTTCCGGGAAAATTTTCTCCAGCTCCCGGCCCAAATGCCGGACGGCCCGGCGGACCGCAACCGGACTCTGCCACCAGTGCGGATCAATGGCCGAGAGGCCATGCACCGGACAGCAGGCGAACATCGCGGTTTCCGGATCGGATTTCAGCGAGGGCACCAGACGGCCTGCCTCATAAATGGGCACGGCGGCAGGGAGATTTTCACGCAGCCGGTCCAGATAGGGCTCCAGATGTTTTCCCATCGCCACCACCAGCACCGCGTCCTGCATTTCCACCAGATCTTTCGGGGCGGGTTCAAAGCTGTGCGCATTTCCATTCGGAGGAAACACCCCTTTTACAGTCACCGCCTCCCCCACCAGATCCCGTACCAGCTCCGTTAACAGCGGATGCAGGGTCACCACTTTGGGCCCCGCCCCGAAAACCGGGGGGAGCACGCAAAGCAGAGAGAGAAACAGGCAGAGAATTTTCATAGATCAGCGGACCTCACCGCCACCCCAGTTGAACCCAAACTGGGCCCAGACAGACTGTTCACTCTCCTCTCCCCGCTCATCCGCATTTCCCTGCACACGCAGGAACAGTCCGGGATCATCAAGCAGAGGAAAGGTCATGCCGAGAGTATAGCGGGTCCAGTCCGGAAGGTCCAGCGCATCCGCTGCGGCAACGTAATCGATCCGGCCAAAAGGATGGAAGCGCGGATGCGCCTCGTAGGTCAGCTCGGTGGTAATACCCCAGGTGCTGACCTTGGAGAAGACCGACTCTTCATGATCGTACTCATCGTGATCGTGGTCGTCATGATCATGATCCTCCTCATGGTCATGGTCCTCCTCTTCATGATCGTGCTCGCCGCCGTCACTGAAAAAACGGATGGCCTCCGTACGCCAGCGCAGGGCGCGTCCGCCGGGTTCAAATCCGTTTTCACGCCATTGATATTCAAAGCCTGCGCCGGCAAACCAGCTGGTGGAACCGGATTCGTTGTCCCCCATTCCCCCGAAACCGGACAGACCCAGTTTTTTGAAGTCGCTGAAGAGGTGATCCCGGCGGACCCCCACGGTCAGCACATCGTCTTTGACCCGGTATTCCTCGTAGGACCCGAACCCCGTGTGCTCATGGTCATCATCATGATCGTCATCTGCATGGTCGTCGTGATCCTCGTCTGCATGGTCATCATGATCTTCATCTTCATGATCGTGCCCGTGGTCATGATCGTGCGCCGGACGCTGACCAAATCCGAGGGTAAAGACCGTGGGATGTTCGGTATCCAGATAGAAGGAGAGATCTCCCCCCTCCAGGGCCAGTCCGTCTTCGCCCAGAAACAGAGAGTGGACCAGAGGCGCATCCACGGTTCCCCAACTGTGTAAGTGGGTGGGATTGTGGAATCCGACGCGGCTGAGCATCCGTCCTCCCCGAAGTTCCATTCCCGCCGGAAGGTCTGTGAGTTTGAGGAAATACTCCTCCCACTCCCATTCCAGATTGTCGTTCTCATCCGAATAAGCCAAACCGGTGACAAAACCTTCCAGATGATTTCCCCAGCGCAGTGAAACCGAAGCCTCGGCCGCCTGCAGAACCAGAGCATCTTTGCGGGAGGGATCATGTCCCCCGGCTGCAAAATCACCAGGATGCTCTGCCGAAGAGGTCCCGTAGAGCCCATAAGCGTGAAGGGAGGGAGAAAGCAGGGGTTGCTCCTGGGCCAGAATTGGAAGCGCGAGTCCGCTGATCAGTAATGAAGCTGTTAAAATACGCATAAGTTCCTCATTTCAGGTTTATTGATAAAGGTATATCAATACAGATAAACCTGAACCGAGATTATTGCAAGTGAGAACTGGTTCTTATTATCCCTTTTCGCTGGGAACCACGATCCCGCGGAGGATCTGGCGCTGGGCCAGCAGGAACACCAGCAGCGTGGGCAGCGAGGCCAGCACGAAAGCGGCATTCATCACGCCCGGACCGTAATTCTGCTGCAGCTGATACAGCCACACCATCAGGGTCCACATCCGCTCATCCTGACAGATCAGCAGCGCAAACATGAATGCGGTGTAAGCATTCACAAAGGCACTCAGCGCAATCACCGCCAGAATCGGCTTGGACAGACTGAGCGTGATCACCCGGAACATGAGCAGCTCCCCTGCCCCGTCCAGTGAAGCGCTTTCGTAGAGTTCCCGCGGAAGGGAATCAAAAAATCCTTTGAGCAGAAAAATGGAATACCCATGTGCCATCCCGGGCAGCAGCAGCGCCCAGAACGTGTTCAGCAACTGCAGATCCCGCAACAGCAGGAACAACGGAATCTGGGTCACCATGGGCGGAAACGCCATGGTCAGCAGCAGATAGAGCAGGAAGGCGTAGCTGTGCCGCGGACGGAAACGGCTGAGCGCGTATGCCGCCATGGGATTGACCACCAGGGCGATTAGCACCGATCCCGCGCAGTACAGCACGGTCACCCAGAGCCCCCGTCCGTTGAGGATCAGTATCTCCCACACCGCGCCGTAATTCTGAAACAGAAACACCCGCCGGATTTCAGCCTTGTGGGTCTGAAACATCCATTGATCCCGGTCCTGCATCGGAGGAGCCGTTCCGGTCTCCAGGCGCCAGCGCAGATCCAGACTTTCCAGCCGCAGTCCTTCAAGCGGTATGCGGATTTTGCGCCGGGTTTCCGGATGCTGCCATCCCTCCAGCAGCGCCATCCAGTCGGCGGCCAGCGGCCCGGCCTCCTGCACCGTGGCCGGAAGAACCAGCTCCGACCCGTCCCGCACGTTCAGTCCAGTTACTTTGCGCAGACTGTCCAGATCCCCATACCGCGCCAGCAGCAGTTCCTGCCAGAGCGGCTGAAAAACCGGATCCATCCGCACATAACCCGGATGCACCACCTCCCGCACAAACAGCTCCCGGTTCGCGGAATCCTCCGGCGCCGAGGCGGACAGTGCCACCGCCTCCGCCGCCCGGCCCGACAGCACCCGGGTGACCCGCTCATGGTAATATCCGTCCAGATGATAAACCCCTCTGCTCCACGCCGGAGCCTCCTCCCGCAAAAACTCACGCCAGCGCAGTTCAAACGGGGTCGGCTGCTGATATCCCTGACGGCTCCGGGTATCCACCGGCAGCATCTGAAATGCATTCCAATCTTTGAACCCTGTTCCCATCGCCTGATTCAGCGCCTCCACCGCCCCCTCAAACTCTTTTTGCAGCTGCTGCATGAAACGCCGCACCAGCCAGGGTCGGCTGCGGCTCACCGGCGTGTAAACAAATCCGGCAGACAGCTCGTGGGCGGGAATTTGATTTTCGGAGACAAAAGCCTCCCAGGCTTTGACCGATTCCAGATCCGGATTCTCCCGCAGGCGGACCTGACTGAAATCCCGGAGTTCGCTCCCCCAGGACGCCCGCAGATTGGAGGGGGATTCGTTGTAGAGCGCTTCAATGTACTTCTGATACAGCCGCTCCTCCTGATACAGAAATTCCGGCAGCAGACTGAACTCCTGCAGATCCACCCCGCTGCGGGTACTGCCGCTGAGCATCAGCAGAAACGGCACCGCCATGCTCAGGGCACCCAGACTGAGGGCGGCAAAAATTGAAAAGAGCAGAAGCCGGACTTTCCAGGATTTTCTTCCGGTTTTCGCAATCAGCCCCATCTCAGTCATCCCCCGTGGTTTTGAATTCCAGACGCACCAGCATGCGGAGCTGCCACAGCGTGAAGCCGATCAGCATCACCCCCAGGAGCCAGGCCATGGCCGTGGCAGGGCCAAACCTTAAATAAATGTAGGCCTGCTGGAAAATATACAGCCCCGCCACATTGGTGTCGGCCCCGCCCCCGGTCATCGCCAGAATATTGGCTTCGGCATGAAAGAAAGCGGAAATAAACACCCCGATAAAATTGATCATCAGCAGCGGCTTCAGACGCGGCACCACGATGAACAGAATTTTATCCAGAAAGCCCGCACCGTCCAGCTCCGCCGCCTCGTAGGAGTCCTCGTCGATGCCTTTCAGCGCGGCCAGATAAATCAGGCAGCCCGGCCCCATTCCCACCCAGGCCAAAGGCAGGACACAGGCGAACATCGCGGTCTCCGGCTGACTCAGCCACCGCACCGGCTCACGCAGGGTGGCCCCCGGAGAGAATGCGCCGGTCTGGACAAAAATCTCATCCGCCAGCCGCCAGCCGGTCCACAGAAATATTCCCGCCGCCCCCGCGCAGACCGCGGCAAAGAGCCAGCCCGACTGACGCAGGAGCCGGCGGCAGAGTCCGGCACAAATCCAGGCAAAACCCGCCCCGGCCAGCAGATGCGCCCCGGCCGGAATCCGCATGACCACCGCATTCAACAGTCCGAATTCACTTTCCTCATAGAAATACTTCCACATCAGAATCACCACCAAACCGCTCACCACCGCCGGCAGATAATACACGGTCCGGAAAAACAGACGTCCGCGCGGGGTCTCCTGAAGCAGGATCGCCAAGAGCAGCGGCGGAAGAAAGGTCAGACCCATCACCCAGCAGGTATAGCGGACGGCCGCAGCCACCGCGCGCCACCAGGCGGGATCAAACAAAACGCCGGCAAAATTTTTCAGACCAACCCATTCCGGCGGTTCCACCAGACTGTAATCCTGAAACGCCATCAGAGAGCCCCGCAACAGCGGGAGCACCTGCCACAGCGAAACCGCCCCCAGCGCGGGCCCCAGCAGCAGCGCCACCCAGAAATGATTCCGCCGACGGGCCACGGCTCCGGTTTCCCGGGCCGCCTGTGCATAAGTACGGACAATCATCCGCATCAGCATGCTGTAGGCAAGCACGATCAACACAATCACGCCCAGTGAAATCTGTTTGCGCCGGGCCAGTTCTTCCCGGTTGACCTGTCCCAGCATCTCCCGTCTGGCCCGCGCGGCGGAGACCGAAAGCAGTTCCTGGAAAACTTTCAGACGCGCGCCCTCCTCCTCCGGCAGCGCATCCGCCACCGCCAGTTCGCGGGCCTGCTGCAAAGGCAGGCTCAGCTGATCGTAAGCGATGTTGCTGTTCGGACCGTAGGGCTCGGGACGGCCGCTCTCCACCGCCAGCTCGAACACCTCGGTCCAGCCCGGCGGACTGAGTTTGACCAGCGCCTCGTATCCACAGGCCCTCAGCCGGTCCGGATGCACAAACTGGGCCAGTCCGGATTTCACCAGCACATGGGTCCGGATTTCCTGGGCTTCTTTCGATCCGAAAAAGCGGATAAATTCCCAGGCCGCATCCCGCACGACCGGATTCGGAATATCCCGGAACAGAGCCAGCATCGGATTGTTGATTTCGCTGCCCCGGATTCCGGTGGGTCCGAGCGGCATCGGCGCCAGTCCGGTCAATTCCGGATTGATCACATCAAACATCTCCTCGTCCAGATATCCCTGGGTCATCGCAATTTCTCCGCGCTGCCATTTGCCCCAGGCCCCGGCCGTATCCTGATAGGCATATCCCCGGCGCTGAATCCCCTGGTCGTCCACCCAGGGTTCCGAGGAGAGCTGCACATAGAAATCCAGCGCCCTGGCCGCCTCCGGGGAATCATATTCCAGGGTCCACTCCCCGGTTTGCGGATCCTCCACCATAAATTCAGCCCCGGCGGACCACAAAAAGGTCATGAAATGGTAACTCTCATGATTTCCCCGGGCCAGCCGCATCGCATACCGCCCCTTGGCCGGATCGGTCAGCTTCCGGGAGGCAGCCAGCAGATCCTCCCAGGTCCAGTCCGCATCCGGATAGGCCAGTCCGGCCTCGTCAAAGCGGTCTTTGCGGTAGAGCAGCCCCTTCCCCCACAGCCCGGTGTAGGGCAGCGCCCAGGTGTGAACCCGGCCGCCGGGCCCGCGTCGGCGGATCACCGGCCAGACTTTTTCATGCACCCGGTCAGCCAGCTCCTCCGGCGGCATTTCCGCCAGATACGCATCCAGCGGCGCAAGAAAACCCTGCCGGATGTAAGTGTCCGAGCGGCGGAAGTTCAGATACATGACATCCGGGGCCACGCCCCCCGCGATCGCCAGCAGATCCGACTCGACTCCCTCCACTTTAATGCCGGTGAATTTGCGCAGCCGTACCTGAATCCGCGACCAGTCCGCTTCCCCGTAGGTTTCCGGATCGGCCAGATATTTCTGCGCATAGCGCTCCTGCACGATTTGCGGATATTTTTTTTCAAACGCGGCAATCACCGCCAAATGCGCCCGGCTCATCGGATCCGCCCGCGAAGAATCAGGCAGCACCCAGTTGTGAATCACCACCTCCACCAACGGTGCGCCCTGTTCCACCCGCAGTTCACCGGCCCGGGAATCCAGACGGATCAGGGATAACAGAAGGAGGATGCGGCACCAGGCTTTCATTGCTGCGCACCCAAGCATGTAAACCGGGCTTAGAGAAGTCTATTTCTGCTTCAGCGTGCGGTCAGGGTCGGCAGCTTCCGGGGTTTTCTTCTGAAAAAACTCACCTGAATCCATTTCCAGTGGAACAGCAGATGCAGCAGAATCGCCATGACAAAAACCATCGAAATCCAGAAATGCACAGCCCCCCATTCATGACGGGTCAGCATCCAGAACTCCTTCACCGGCCGCGTGGCCGCCCGCCAGCCGGGCCCTCCGCCGCCTCCACTCCCTTTCGGGAGCACAAAGTGGAGAATGATCCCGGTAAACAACAGACTCAGCATCGAAAAAAAGGAGACGAGATCCGTAACCGTGATCCAGCGTGCCCGATTTATCTTCATAATTAATCCAATGAAATAGATTTATAATTTCAATAACGAAACCGGCAGGGATCTATTGTGGACAACCTGAATATTTTTACCTGCTGTCACGCTCCG
>JBMTJR010000118.1:0-7056 GCA_049438565.1 Kiritimatiellia bacterium | reverse complement strand
ATCTGATCCAGCTCCTCCAGACTGCAGTCCTGCATGGATTTTCCCGAGGCCCGGACCCGTTTTTCCACTTCGCGGAAACGGTTTTGGAATTTCCGGTTCCCCTCCTGCAGCATTTGCTCCGCGTTTCCGCCCAGGTGACGTCCCAGATTGGCCAGCTCAAAAAGCAGGTCGCCCAGTTCCTCGCGGGCGTGGGCAGAGTCCTCCCGCAAAAGCGCCTCCCGGAGTTCGCGGATTTCCTCCTCCACTTTGTCCAGAACCGGATGAATGTCCGGCCAGTCAAACCCCACTTTGGCCGCCTGTTTCTGCAGGTCATGCGCCTTCAACAGAGCCGGAAGGTGCTTGGGAACCCGGTCCAGCACAGAGGTCTCCGGCTCCCGGTCTGCTTTCTCGGTTTCTTTGATCGCGTTCCAGTTCACCAGAACCTCGCCGGCATCCGCCACTTTGACATCTCCAAACACGTGGGGGTGGCGGCGGACCAGTTTGTCGGAGATCGACTGCGCGACATCTTCAAAACAGAAGGCCCCCTCCTCTTCCCTCAGCTGCGCCTGGAACACCACCTGCAGCAGCAGATCCCCCAGTTCCTCGCAATGATCCTTGAGATCGCCCCGGTCAATCGCGTCGATCACTTCATACACCTCCTCCACCGCATAAGGTTTCAGAGTTTCCACCGTCTGTTCGCGGTCCCAGGGACAGCCCTCCGGAGAGCGCAGGGTGCGCATGATTTCCAGCAGACGCTGCATCTGGCTCATCGTCCCATCCATCCCAGATGCACATAAAGGTACAGCAGCGGCAGGGCAAAGAGCAGACTGTCCAGCACATCCAGAATGCCGCCCATCCCTTTCAGCCAATTTCCGCTGTCTTTGATGCCGGCACTTCGTTTAAGCATGGATTCGACCAGATCGCCCAAAACCCCCAGCACCGCCAGTCCGAATCCAAGCAGCAGACCGTCCAGCACGGAGAACCGGTATCCACTCAGCTCATAGCCATAGATCCACATAAAAAGCGAACTGACCCCCATGGCCACCAGCACTCCGCCGACCACGCCCTCCCAGGTTTTGGCCGGACTGATGATCGGAATCATTTTATGTTTTCCAATCGCGCTTCCCACGAAATATGCCCCCATGTCCGTGAATTTGATGACCAGAATGCCGTAAAGGAGCAGCGATCTTCCATCTTCCCCCCCCTGCCCCAGCAGCATAATCAGCAGGATGTAGGGAATCAGACCCGCGATATACGCAAGGGTAAGAAAACTGCCCGTCAGTTTGTCCAGACTTTGCCGCTGATCCGAGCGGAACAGACAGCCCAGACAAACCATCCACAGCGAAAGCGCCGGCATGAAATGCCGCAGGGCGGCCAGGGGGCCGCTTCCGGTTTCCGCCGCGTAGGTGCTCAGCATCCAGAGCAGGGTCAACCCCAGACAGGTCCATTTGAGGGCGGGAAATCCGGCGGCTTTGACCAGATCCACCATCTCCAGCACTGCCAGCAGACTCAGGATCAGCAGAAAAATTCCCACGGCCCAGACCGGGGCCCAGACATAGAGCGCCGCCACCAGGGCGAGAAAGCTGCCGCCCGTGAGCACCCGGTATTTCAGCATGCCTCCACCCCTCCGAAGCGCCGCTGACGCCGTCCGTACTCTTCCATCGCCCGCTGAAAAGCCTCTTCGCGGAAATCAGGCCAGAATTCCGGCACGAAAATGAATTCGGCATAAGAGAGCTGCCAAAGCAGAAAATTGCTCAGCCGGTTCTCTCCGCTGGTGCGGATCATCAGATCCGGATCCGGCAGATCCGGTGCATAGAGATGATCGGAAATCGTCTGATCCTCAATCTCATCCGGGGAGAGCGTTCCGGCAGCCACTTTGTGCGCAATTTTTTTCAACGCATCGGTCAATTCCGCCCGGCCTCCGTAACTCAGCGCCAGCACCAGCTGACGGGTTTGGTAATGGGCCGTGGCCTGCATGACCCGTTCCAGTTCCTTGCGGGTGCGCGGCGGCAGCAGTTCCAGACGGCCAATCGCCCGCAGGCGGGTTTCGTTTTCGTGCAGAAGATTCTCATGCTTACTCAGCATGCGCGGGAGCAGGTTCATGAGGCCGTTGACTTCATCCTCGGGACGGCTCCAGTTCTCCACACTGAAGGCGTAGAGCGTGACAATCTCAATCCCGGCATCCCGGGCGGATTTCATCAGGGCGCGCACCGAATCCGCTCCCGCCTCGTGCCCTTTGATGCGCGGCAGGCCCCGTTCCCTGGCCCAGCGGCCGTTTCCGTCCATGATCACGGCCAGGTGACGGGGAATGGATGAGGAAGGAGAGTCCGGCATCGGCGTTCCTTCAGTTCCGCAAATCGGCCGGGGCGGAGGGGGTGAGAATGGTTTCATCCCGTTTCGGGCCCACCGAAACAAATCCGGCCGGGGCACAGGTCAGCTCCTCCAGCCGTCGGATGTAGGCTTTGCAGTTTTCCGGCAGATCCTCCCAGGTCCGGATATGCGTGGTGGGACAGTTCCATCCGGGCATTTCCTCGTACACGGGTTTGCACTGGGCAAATTTGCGGATGCTGGCGGGAAGATATTCAATCCGTTCGCCGTCCACCTCGTAGGCCACGCAGATTTTCAGCCGTTCAAATCCGTCCAGCACATCCAGTTTGGTCACCGCCCACCAGTTCACACCATTCACCATGACCGCATAACGGGCCACCACCGCATCGAACCAGCCGCAGCGGCGGGGACGTCCGGTGGTTGCCCCGAACTCATCCCCCACTTTGGCGATTTCCGCACCCTCTGCGTCAAACAGCTCGGTGGGGAAAGGACCTTCCCCCACCCGGGTGGTGTAGGCTTTCACAATTCCGATCACATCCTCAATCCGGTTGGGCGGAACGCCGGTTCCGGTGGTGGCCCCGCCGGAAGTGGTGTTGCTGGAGGTCACAAACGGATAACTGCCGTGATCGATGTCGAGCATGGTTCCCTGCGCGCCCTCAAACAGCACGGATTCCCCTTTGAGCACCGCCTGATTGAGCAGCAGGGTGGTGTCCGCGATCATCGGTTTCATTTTCTCCACCGCCGCCATGACTCCGGGCAGCACCGCATCCGCGTCCAGTTCCTGCTGACCATGCAGACGCAGCAGCTGATTGTGTTCCTTCAAATTCTGACGCACCTGCTCTTCAAAATCCGGCTCCAGGATATCCCCGACCCGCAGACCGGTACGCTGCATTTTGTCCATGTAGGTCGGACCGATCCCCCGTTTGGTGGTCCCGATTTTCACCGCCTCCCCGCTTTCACGGCTTTCCCGCGCCCCGTCCAGGGCCTTGTGATAAGGCATGGAAAGGTGGGCCCGGTCCGAAATCCAGAGCCGTCCCGCGGTGTCGATCCCGCCCGCATGCACTTCCCCCAGCTCCTCCAGAAATCCGGCCGGATCAATCACACATCCATTGCCCAGAATGCAGGTTTTGCCTTCCCGCAGAATTCCGCTGGGAATCAGGTGCAGCACATATTTATGGTCACCTACTTTCACCGTGTGACCGGCATTGTTCCCCCCCTGAAACCGCGCAATCCAATTGGCTTTTTCGGTGAGTACGTCCACAATTTTTCCTTTCCCCTCATCCCCCCACTGTCCGCCGATCAAAACTCTGGTTGCCATCGATGTTGTGTCCTTTTAACTGCAAATGAAATGCCGGGGCCGGCACATAGACTGTCCGGCCCCTGGAGAAGCCCATTCAGTAAACAAAGCAATCGCGGGGGTCAAGGGTTCCTTCAGGGCAAAATAGGGTCCCGACCAAGACTGCAGAGACTTTCAAACGAAGCTGTTGCGAGAAGGGTTTACACAAACTTTTGGGTAAATCGAAAACGGAATCGGGATCGAAGGTCTCGCGTGAGAGAAAGCGGTATAACGCTGTTCTCTCAGCGCAATCGTTCTCTTTCATGTTTTTAAATCTTCGAAAACTGGCCGAAGTCACCTCTAACCAGACCTTCAAAGGATAAATCCTCATCCAGATCCGGCCAATGGAGGCCAAAGGGGGATATCTCAATATGATTCAATTGAGCGGGGGTTCCGACGCGAAGTCTCGGGTTCTTTTCTACTGGAAACTTGATCTCTACCCCTGATTCCATGGCTACATAAATATATCCCTCGGAGTAGGTAGCCCGAATCTGATTAGTGGTTAAGGTGTTCATTCCATTTCTCCAGGATAAGTTTTTGATTCGCTTCCGCCAGCGATTGCGCCTTTGACAACTCCTTGACTTTCAGCCCACGGGACTCTCTTAGTTCGATCGTGTCATTTACCGTCTAAGCTGTGGTGCAACACGAGTTTAACGAGTGGTGTCATCACCGGCACATGGTTCTGCTCTGGATTCCCGAAGTGTTTCAAGAATCTCCGAAGTTGTGACCGAACTGCGGATTCCTTTCACATCGAATGGGGATTTCGCAGACTGTTCCGGACTTATAGAGAACATACGTCCATCCCGCCGACGAATGAGGACTTTGCCCTCTTTCTGTGCGGACTCCAGGACAGATGAAAACTTCTGTCGGGCATCACTGTATGTAAAGACCTTCATAGGATCTCCTTGATTTTGATTCCTTCTTCTTTGGCGATATCACTCATTCTGCCGTCCAACGTCAGCAGCCCAATCCTGTGCGTTTTTGCCGCAACTAAATAGTATGCGTCATATGCATAAATCTGGTGCTTGAGGGCCAGTTGTAGTGCCGCTTCCAGATTTACATCAACCTCCTGAACCGGAATCGTTTCAAAAACTGCCACCGCAGCAAGACTTTCACGTTCTTTGAGCCGGTTACGCTTCACCATTCTGGAAAAGGCGTTTCCAATTTCCCAACGAAGACATCCCGGCGCCTTCGCCTCGCAACCAGCCGTCACCTCAAGAATCGCCTGCTTTTCAGGCTCTTCAAGAATCACAGCCAAGACTGCAGATGCATCAACAAGTATGGATTCATTCATTACACCTGTACAATTGTCCGAAACGCTTTAGATGTCAAGGCCTATATTCAGCACAACGTCTCAAATCAGCGACGAGGCTTGCCGAGTTCGTTGCATTTGTCTTGTTGGAATTTCTACTTCTCCCGGCTTCTTTGATCGAGCAGGTATGTCCGAAGCAACCGTTCTGATCGCATTACGTACAGAATGTACACGTTGTCCCCCTCGATGCTGTAGAACACGCGACACGGCGCGACGATGACCTCACGATAAGGCAAGCGAGAAAGCTCAGGCGGTCGCTTCCCGGATTTCGGGTGAGCCTCGAGTCGCTCGACGCAACTAAACACTTTCAGGACGTACCGGGATGCGGCAATTGGATCGTCCAGGGCAATGTACTCGGCAATCTCATCCAGATCCCGCAACGCGGGTTCGGTCCAAATCAACCGAGCCATTTCTTCATCTTTTGTTTGGCCTCAGCATGCGAGAAGGTGCGCTTCTCCAAGATCGCGCGCTCTCCTCGGGCAATGCCTTCAAGAATACGCAACCTATCCTGCATGAACTCGTATGAATCCACATCGACCAGATAGGCCGACGGTTTCCCGTGTTCGGTGATGAGCACTGGCTCGCCTGTATTGTGCAGGTCAGACAGGATACGAGTCGCTTGACGTTTGAGAGTTGTGACAAGTTCTGTTTTGATAATGAATTGGTACTATAGTGGGCCTTCAATATCAAGTCATTCTCTTGCTTCCAACATTATATTATCCGTCCGTAAATTGACGGGTAAATTTATTTTTTTGATCTTTTGCAGACCCTCTGGAACTTCATTGTGATTCGATTTCGATTTCGACAAAAATCTGTCTTCGACAAGACCTAAAAACCTCTATTTCCAGACCACTGATCTCCCAGAACTTTTCAGCTCTGTGGGGTCCGGCGGACAGATTCGCCACGCCCAGTGCCCGGAGGCGGGCGGTTGGAAAAGTCCGGGGCGGATCTCCATGCAGTGCCGGCTTTCCCGCGGCCCCCACAGCATTCCCCAGGGAGAGAGCATTCTGGGTCCGCCGAGCGGTTGACCCTCTGCGTCCAGGAACCAGACTTCCAGCGGGAAGCGCATCCACGCGCCATGCAGAGAGCGGCAGTGGGGAAAAAACAGTCCCGCCCCCCAGTCTTCGGGAATGTCCCGCCGGCCCATTAACCCCAGACTGCGCCGCAGAAAGCGGTCCGCCACCTGAATCCGGGGCAGCAGGAGTTCCTCCCCGCCCCAAAGCTGCAAAGCCCCCTGTGCCTCATTCAGGTTCATCTTTCGCGGCCTGATACTGACGCGTAATCAGATCCGAAAGGGCCTTGTCCGGATCTTTGACCATGGCGGCGGTGATGGAAAAGCTGTTTTTTCCGGTCTGATTCTGAATCAGTTTCAGTCCGTAGGGGTAATCCCGGAACAGACGTTCACAGACCGTATGCACCGTGCGTCCGCTCTCTTCAGCCTGACAGGCCACCGCTTCCGCCGCCCGTTTGTTGAATTTGAGCCGGAGACCGTGCTGCGCCTCGAAACGCTCGGCAAAGGCCTCAATTTCCTGGAGATGAATATCCCGCTGCGCATGTTCATTTTTCTCCAGCAGGGCCTGCAGGGCTCCGGCCGGATCGGCCACCATCTCCGCGCTCAGACAAAGCGTTTTGACTGCTGTGGAGGGAAGCTCATATTTAAATTCCCGCAACAGCCCCTCCAACACGGTCATCAGCCCCCGGGCTCCGGTTTTTTCGCTTTCCGCCCGGCGGGCGATTTCGCGCAGCGCGCCGGATTCGACCTGAAGATCAATTCCGTATCCTTTGAAATCCTCGATATATTTGCTCAGGATATTGTCTTCCGCCTGCTCCAGGATGGCCAGCAGATCTTTTTCCCGCAGAGGATCAAAGGCCACCCGGACCGGGAGTCTGCCGATGAATTCCGGTTCATATCCATAGTCCACAAAATCGCGGGTGATCGCTTCATGCAGGAGGCGGTCCTCCTCCAGTTCCTCCGCCTCCAGCCCGGGATTGAATCCAATCACATGCGTTTTTTTCCGTTTCCGGATCAGATCCGTCATGCCGGTGAATGCGCCACTGACAATAAACAGGATATGCCGGGTGTTGAGGGTGCGCGGCGGAG
>JBMTJR010000117.1:0-7123 GCA_049438565.1 Kiritimatiellia bacterium | reverse complement strand
GGATCTGGCCAATCTGAGTGCGGAAAGTCTGCAGGTGAATGTAGATCTGCGCAATGAAGCGTTTTCTCCGGAGAAAACAATCAGCCTGCGTCCGCGTCAGGTGACCCATGCGGGAAGCAATTCCCGAATCACCTCCATTCAGCCGGATACGATCCGGCTGCAACTGGGTAAAGAAGGAAAAAAACAGATCCCGGTCATCGTCAGCCAAACCGGTCAGCCTCCGGAGGGCTTCAAAGTGGAGGCGGTGGTGATCGAGCCGCAGCTGGCCACCCTGGTGGGCGCGGAGGATCTGCTGCAGGGGGTCAATGCGCTGCAGACCGCGCCGTTGAATCTATCGGACAAAATTCAGAGCTTTGAGCAGCGTCTTGAGGTGCTGCCTCCCAATCCGGAATGGGTGGGCGAGGTGGATCCTCCCCGGGTTTTGGTCAGAGTCACGCTGGCGGGATTGACCGTGGAACGCAAATTCAGTGACATTCCGTTGCTGCTGACCCATCCGGCGGATCAGCCGGCCTCTCCTCCGCAGACCGTGGAGCCGCGCACGGTGGATGTGTTTCTGAAGGGAAGTCCGCAAACTCTGGACACGCTGGAGATCCGGAAAATTCAGGCCTTTGTCTCCTCTGAAAATCTGGAGGACCGTAAAAGTGATCTGCGGAAAGTCAATGTGTTGGTTCCTGCCGGACTGGAGGTGCTTGGCATCCAGCCGGATCAGGTGAAACTCCGGCTGCTGCCTGCACCGACGCCGGTCCCGACTCCCACACCCAGTCCTGTCCCGGCTCCTGCTGGGGGAGTGCCCGCTCAACCGGAACCACTTTCCACCTCCGAATCATGAAAAATCTTCGTTTCCTGACCCTGGGTTTTGCGGTATTTGCCTTGATTGTGTCGGCGCAGCCTCAAAGTATTCTCTTGCAGATTCCCTACATTCCGGAACGCGAATCTGTGGCCCAGGGCTTGCTGAATGTGCAGGAAGCGCTGAAGGAGCTGAGTGCGCTGCCCGAGTTTGGATTTCCGCAGAGGCTTCCCGCGGAATTTCTGGTGACCGAAAGTTCGCGACAGGCTTATCAGACCTCAGCCGAAGCCAATCAGTTTCTGATGGAGGGGAAGCCCGAGAAGGCTGTGGGGCTGTTCCGGGAGGCTTTGGTGAAATGGCCCGAGGAATGGGGGCTCCGGGTGGCTCTGGCCGACAGTCTTTACGCGGTGGGCGAACATGGGCAGGCGCTTGAAAACTATCAGGCTGTTCTGCAGATCGCCCCTTTTCATTTTCAATGTCTGAACAATCTCGCCTGGCTTCTCGCCACGACCCCGAACGCTGAACTCAAAGATTTAGAGACCGCGGAGGACCTGGCCGAAATGGCAAAAGTTGTCCAGCCCCGCAGTCATCATTTGTGGAGCACCTTTTCACAGATCTATTATGAGACCGGACGCTATGCCGAGGCGCAGATTGCGATCAACAATTCCATCACACTGGCCCAGCAGAACCAGGTCAGCGCCCAGGTGCTGGTCAGTTATCTGATTCAGCGGGACCGTACGGTCCTCGCAATCGAGGCCACCTCTCTGCTCGAATGATGATGACCTTGCGTTTTCTGGGAACCGGCTGGTCCCACGGGGTGCCAAGTCTGGGCTGCACCTGTGAGGTGTGCACCGGGGGGCACCCAAAAAATCAGCGGCTCCGTTCCAGCGTTCTTCTGGAGCAGGATGGTTTCAATGTGGTGGTGGATGTGGGGCCGGATTTCCGGGAACAGGCCCTGCGGAACAAGATCCGGTCGCTGGATGCGGTGCTGATCACTCATCAGCATGCCGATCATGTTATGGGGCTGGACGACGTGAGGCGCTTCAGCTGGATGCAGGGCGCCGCGCTGCCTGTCTGGGCCGAAGCCTCCGTTCTGGAGAGGCTGAGAGAGTTGTATCCTTATGCCAGCGATCAGACCGAACCCCGGAAGGCGGTTCCGTTGCTGAAATTTTCCGAGTGGACCTCACCGGTCGAGGTGGGGCGGATGAAATTCCGGGCCTTCCGGGTTCCGCACGGATCCCTGCCCTGTGTGGGAATCCGGATTGACGCTCCAGGGGGGAGCATCGGATACGTACCCGACTGTTCCGCACTCCCGGATCCGGCCCTGAATATTTTGGCCGGTGTGGATGTGATGATTCTGAATGCATTGCGGCTCACTCCGCACCCCTCCCATCTTACGCTGGATCAGAGCGTGGCCTGGCTGCAAAAAATCAATGCGCCCCGTTCCTTTCTTACGCATATGGGCTGTCCGATTGATTACGAGACCCGGAATCCCGGGCTGCCCGGGGGAGTAGAAATGGCCTGGGACGGACTTGAGATCAGGGTATAAAAAAACACCCCGCCGGAGCGGGGTGAAAAGAAACCATAACCAAGAAAAATCAGTTGAGTGCCGCTTTGGCCTGATCGACGATGTTTTCGAAACCTTTCGGGTCGTGAATCGCGATTTCAGACAGCATCTTGCGGTTCAAATCCACTCCGGCTTTGTTCAAACCATTGATGAAGGTGCTGTAGTTCATATCAAAAGGTTTGACAGCCGCGGAAATACGGGCAATCCACAGACGGCGGAAATCGCGTTTACGGGTCCGGCGGTGAGCGGTGGCCATGCACTCCGCCCGGTCGACGGACTCGGTGGCGGTACGGAAAAGTTTGCTGCGTCCACCGCGGAAACCACGGGCTTTCTTCAAGCGGTTGTTGCGGCGTTTGCGGGATGCGGGGGCGTTAGTTGAACGTGGCATGAGAGGGCTCCTGAATATAGAAAATTAAATGGAAGTGTAGCGTTTGGCGTCGCCTTCGAACATGACTTTGTCTTTGCCAAGCTGACGTTTGCGCTTGCGGGACTTGCTGGTCAGCAAATGGCGGGCGCCGGGAGAGCGGAATACAAGCTTTCCGGTGCCGGTACGTTTGAATTTCTTCGCGACGGATTTTCTGGTTTTTGCTGATTTAGCCATGACAAAGCGGGGGTTGAAATTAAAATGGGTCCCTTTTAGGAGGGACAAGGGGCGGAACCTATACGGATTTGCCTGCCCGGTGTCCAGTAATTTTGTGGGAAAAGTACGGCAGACTGCTTTTTCCGGTTTTCCAGTCCTGATTTGAACTGACAAACCCGCTTCCGTGGTCAATAGGTGTCCCTCATGATAACAAGTATTGCAGAAAATTTGGAGAAAGTCACCGCCCGGCTTGAGAAGGCCTGTCAGGGTTGCGGCCGGGATTCGCAGGAAGTGGAACTGATGGCGGTGAGTAAAAAGAAGGATGTGGAGACGATTCGGGAGGCGCTGCGGGCGGGTCAGCTGCTGTTGGGCGAAAACCGGATTCAGGAAGTGCTGATCAAACAGCCTGAACTCCCGTCCTCCGTGCGTTGGCATTTGATTGGACATTTGCAGTCCAACAAAGTGAAAGCCGCGATTCATTGCGGTTTTGAGTGTATTCATTCTGTCGATTCCGCAAAAATCATGCATGCGCTCAACCGGGAGGCTGCAGAGCAGGGGGTGCTGCAATCCATCCTGCTGCAGGTGAATGTGAGCGGGGAGGGCAGTAAATTCGGGATTGCGCCGGAGGAGCTGATCCCGTTGCTGGAGGAGGCGGCGGGCTGCATGAATCTGAGTGTGGAGGGGTTGATGACCATTCCACCTCTGACGGAGGATCCGGAGAAGGCTGCGCCGCATTTTGCCCGGTTGAGGGAACTGCGGGACCGGGCGGCTGCGGAAAGCGGTTTCGTCCTTGGGCAGCTGTCCATGGGCATGTCTCATGATTTGGAGGTGGCCATTCGGGAAGGCTCCACCATGGTGAGAGTCGGTACAGATATTTTTGGAAAAAGGAGCTGAGATGTCACAGAAAACGGTATTTATTGGTGGCGGAAATATGGCGGAGGCTCTGCTGAGTGGAATGCTTTCCGCCGGGGTGGTTCAGGCTGCGGATGTGGTGGTGACGGATCTTCGGGAGGACCGGCTGGCGGAACTCGCCGCCAAATTCAGCGTGCAGACCTCTGTGAACAATGTGTCGGCTGTAGACGGGGCTTCGGAAATCTGGCTCTGCGTGAAGCCTCAGCAAATGGCGGAGGTGCTGACACCGCTCCGGGGTCTGGCGGAACAGGCACGCTGGGTCAGCATTGCCGCGGGCATCTCTACAGCCACACTTGAAGGATATCTGGGAGGCCGGGCTCGCGTGGTGCGGGTGATGCCCAACACTCCGGCTCTGGTGAAATGCGGGATCGCCGGTATCTCCGGTGGAAGTTCGGCGGAGGCGGCGGATTTGCAGGCGGTGAAAACCGCTTTGGAATCGGTGGGCAAGGCAGTTCTGCTTCCGGAGCAGGATCTGCATGCGGTCACCGCGCTTTCCGGGAGCGGTCCCGCTTATGTATTTTATCTGATAGAATCCATGCTGGCGGCGGGAGAACAATTGGGTCTGGAGCCCGGAGTGGCCCGGGAACTGGTTCTGCAAACCGTGCTGGGAGCCGGGAAACTTATGCACGAGACGGGTCTGGAGGCCTCCGAACTCCGTCAGCGGGTCACTTCTAAAGGGGGAACGACCTTTGCCGCCACCGAGACCTTTAATGAGAAAGGCGTGAAAGAGGGATTGATTGCGGGCACACTGGCGGCCGCGGCCCGGTCCCGGGCACTCGCGGGTGAAAACTGATATTTCCGGCCCCGATCCCGGCTTTGCATTTTTGGACGTTCCCTTAATTAATGGCGTTATGATGAGATTTATGCAATGCGCTATCTAAATGATTCTTCTTTTGCCTAAAAAGTTGCATTTTATTACGTTAATAAATTAACATTATCGAATCTTCATTAAAAAATATCATTTTTTAGTTTGCCCCATCCGGAAAACCCATGTATGTGGGATTTCTACACGATTTTTGATCTTAACTGGAGATACACCTATGATTGCAGAAGCCAGAGATGGAGCACAGACCCTGTTAAAGTGTCTGGAAGCTGGAGGCATTGAAATTATGTTCGGATATTCCGGCGGGGCGGCCCTGCCGATTTTCGATGCTTTGGAGACCGCAGGCACCAAGATTAAATTTGTGCTTGCCCGGCACGAGCAGGGTGCAACCCACATGGCGGACGGGTATGCCCGTGCCACCGGGAAACCGGCGGCGGTTCTGGTGACTTCAGGTCCGGGGGCGGGAAACACGATCACCGGAATTATGACCGCGCACATGGATTCAGTTCCGATGGTGGTGATTTCCGGTCAGCAGGTCACCTGGATGCTGGGCAAAGATGCGTTTCAGGAGGCGGATATTTTCGGCATCACCATGCCGATTGTGAAGCACAGTTATCTGGTGAAGGATGCCAACGACATTCCCCGCATCACTAAAGAGGCGATTTATCTGGCCACCTCCGGCCGTCCGGGTCCGGTGTTGATTGACATGCCCAAGAACATCAGCCAGGGCCCCTGCGACGCACCGCTGGATGCGGAAATTGATTTGCCGGGATACAATCCGGAAACGGCTTACACCGTGGAGGCCCGCGAAATTGACGCGGTGGCAGCCGCACTGGCCGCATCAGAACGTCCGCTGATTCTGGCCGGACATGGGGCCATGCTGGCGCATGCGGGTCCGGAGCTGCTGGAGTTGGCGGAAACCGCCCGGATTCCGGTCTGCAGCACCCTGCTTGGAAAAGGGATTTTTGATGAAACCCACGAACTTTCGCTCGGAATGCTGGGCATGCACGGAACCGCGTACGCAAACAAAGCGGTCTGTGAGGCGGACCTGATTCTGAACATCGGATCGCGGTTTGATGACCGGATTATTGGTCAGCCCGACAAATTCGGAAGGAATGCCACGATCATTCACGTGGACATCGATCCTTCAGAAATGGGCAAAATGATTCAACCCGATCTGAAGATTGTCGGGGATGCCAAGGTGGTGCTGACTCAATTGAACAAACAAATTCATGCGCTGCCCACCGAGCCCTGGCTGGCCACGCTGGAAGGATACAAAAAACGTTTTCCGCTCCATTACAAAATTCAGGGTGGGCTGAAGATGCAGCACGTCCTGGATGTGCTGGACCGGCTGACGGAGAGCAATGCGGTGATTACCACCGACGTGGGGCAGCATCAGATGTGGTCCGCGCAGTTCAACAAATCCAAGGCCCCCTGGAACTGGATTTCCTCCGGCGGAGCGGGCACCATGGGCTTTGGTTTCCCCGCGGCCATTGGCGCCCAGATGGGTCGGCCGGATGATATCGTGGTGGCCGTGGTGGGAGACGGCGGATTTCAGATGACGCTGTTTGAGCTTTCCACGGCTGTGCTGCAGAAGCTGCCGGTGAAAATCCTGGTTCTGAACAATCACTTTCTGGGCATGGTCCGTCAGTGGCAGGAACTGTTTTTCGACAACCGCAAATCGGGTGTGGATCTCGAGGGAAATCCGGACTTTGTGAAGCTGGCGGAAGCTTACGGGGCCAAAGGGTTTCAGATCAAACGTCCGGCTGATATTGAAAAAGTGCTCAGCAAGGCCTTGGCCTACAACGACGGTCCCTGTCTGATCAACTGTGAAGTGGTGAAGGAGGACAACGTGTTCCCGATGATTCCTGCCGGAGCTGCTCTGGAGGACATGATCATTGAGAAACCCCGCCACAAAATGGAAAAACCCACCGGATCCACCTGATCCTGTGGGAATCTCACCCTGTGTTTCCACTCCTTACCTTTGAAAATTTATGAACGCACAAATTGAAACGACGGACCGTCCGCTCACAATCACTCTTCCGGAACCGGAATATCCCCTGCACACGCTGAGTGTGCTGGTGAACGACAAACCCGGGGTGCTGGCCCGCATCGCCCAGGTCTTCTCGCGCCGGGGATACAACATCGAATCGCTGGTGGTGAGCCCCGCTGCACAGGCAAAGTTTTCCCGCATGACCATTGGGGCCCGGGGGGAAGAATCCGGACTGGATCAGATCAAGGCCCAGTGCAACAAACTGATCGATGTGATCAGCTGCTACGACCACACCGAGGATGCGGTGGTGGCCAAGGAACTCGCGCTGGTGAAAATATCCGTGGGGGCCGAACAGCGGAGTGAAGCCCTGCAGATTGCCGAGCATTTCGGATGCAAAACCCTGGATCTGGCTCCGGAAAGTCTGGTGTTCATGGTGACCGGAGACAGTGGAAAGCTGGATG
>JBMTJR010000116.1:0-7130 GCA_049438565.1 Kiritimatiellia bacterium | reverse complement strand
GGGAAATCCAGCTTTGGGGCGGGCGGGTATTTTGATTCCCCGGTGGATCCGCTGCTTCCGGTCTCCATGGAACTGAAAGAGGAGGACCGCAAACTCACCGTGGCGATTGCGATTGTGATGGACCGCTCCGGGAGTATGACTGCGATGGGGAACGGGGGGATGAGCAAAATGGAACTGGCGAATGCCGGGGCCGCGCGGGCGATAGAATTGATGGGGGAGATGGATTCGGTTACGGTTTTTGCGGTGGATACCGAGGCGCATGAAATTCTGCCGCTCCGCCAAGTGGGGCGTCAGCGGGAGCGGCTGACCAGTCTGGTGCGGAGAATTCAGAGCAATGGCGGGGGTATTTACGTCTTCAATGGACTCGAGGCGGCCTGGAAGCAGTTGCGTAATGCGCCGCAACCCCGCCGGCATGTGATTCTGTTTGCGGATGCGGCGGACGCTGAGCAGCCGGAGGGCGTGGACGGACTGATCAAAGAAATGATCCAGAAGCAGACCACGGTTTCTGTGATCGCGCTGGGGCAGGAGAGCGATGCGGACGCTCCTTTTCTGGAGCAAATCGCGGAGGACGGGCAGGGCCGTCTGTTTTTCAACCAGGATGCGGCAACCCTGCCGGCGGTGTTTGCCCAGGAAACGGTGTCGGTCAGCCGCTCGGCCTTTCTGGAGGATCAGACTGCCGCTGAACCCCTGGCGGGCTGGCAGGAGTTGGCGGCCGGAGCGCTGGACTGGCCCCCTCAGGTCGATGGATACAATCTGAGTTACCTGCGGGAAGGAGCGGCGGAATCGCTGCGGACCCTGGACCGTTATGCGGCCCCTCTGCTGGCCCATTGGCAGCGGGGGGCCGGGCGGGTGGTGGCGGTGAGTATGCCGCTGGGCGGCCCCTTTTCACAGGGGATGCGGGACTGGAGTGAGTATGGAGATTTTGTGCGCACCTTGAGCCGCTGGTCGATGCGGGGTGAAATGCCCTCCGGACTGGCGCTGCGTCTGCACCGGGTGGGCGAGGTACTGCAGGTCAAACTGTACGCGGATGCATCCTGGCAGGAGGAATTTGCCCTTCAGCCGCCCGAACTGCGGATGATCTCCACGCTGGAGGACGGCGTACAGCATCAGGCCTGGCGCCGAATTCGACCGGGGCTGCTGCAAACAGAGATCCCGCTGCGTGCTTCGGAACGGGTTCAGGGGGCGATTCGGATTGGCAAAGAGGTGCTCCCCTTTGGACCGGTGAACGGAATGGCCGGGGCGGAGTGGGAGATGAATCCGCGCATGCGCCGTCAACTGCAACTTCTCTCCGCCCAGTCCGGCGGGGAGACGCGGACGGATCTGGCGGAGATCTGGAACAGTCCGCCGCGCAGGAATCTGCAGGGGACAGGAAAATTCTGGCTGACGGCGGGATTTCTCCTGTTTCTGGTGGAGGCGGTCTGGAGTCGGCTGGCCGGACATCCACTCCGTTTTGGATTTCAGTGGAAAAGGGGCCGACGGGAGAGAACATCGGGGAATGCTTTGAAGAAGCCTGAGCCTTCCCCCAATAATGTTGCTGCCGCAGCGGTACGCAGACGGTCGGCATTTCAAAAGGCGAAAAGTCCGGGAAGGCGTTCTGGAAGTCGCTACGGGCAGGAGAAGCCCGGGTGAGAGGAGCCGCTGTAGAGATCCCCGGCATGTGCAGTCGGCAGGAAAATTCGGGTCTCTCTCATTGACAAGGGGGATTTTTTTTGTATTAAGCAGTCCATCTTATCACTTTACGTAAGTGAAGAGACTTTAATCCCGAACCCGACGAGAATTTATATGCCCCAAATCAAAAGTGCAAAAAAACGGCTCAAACAGAGTCAAATCGCTGAAAAACGCAATTCCGCCTACAAAAGCCGCATGCGTACCAGCCGCCGCAGTTTCAATGAAGCGCTGGAATCCGGTGATGTGGAAAAGGCCAAAGAGACTTATGCAGCCTATTGTTCAGCTCTTGACAAAGCGTTGAAGCACAACATCATCAAACGCAATACCTCTACTCGCAGCAAGCGCCGGGGAGCGGAAAAACTCCGGGCCCTGGTAACCCCGGCCTGAGCCGCAGCTTGAGCTGCCGGAAAGCAAAAAGCCCCGAAGACTTCTTCGGGGCTTTTTTCTACTCTCCGTAAAACGACTGGTGTCCAGCTGAAGATGGTCTCAGAATTGGAACTTTAAATTTTATGCCGCGAGAGGGCACAAAAGGTTTCTCCCCTATAACCCCATTCTGAAAAATATCCCACCCGGAGCGGGGCTATAGGGGAAGAACTTTTTCGCGCCCCTTCGCGGCCATAAATTCCCAACCCGAGGTGTCCGTCCCTGTGGGTCCGTGACTGTCCATGTTTTCCATTGTCTGCGGTTTAAAAACAAGAAGTTTAACCACGGAGTGAACGGACCACGCGGACTCAGTTACGACGCATTCGTGAAAGGGCCGGGAAGGCTTCTTTCCCCTCTTAGGAAATGACTTCGGAGACCAGAGACTGCGCCTCGGACTGGATTTCCCGAAGATGCACTTCGCTTTTGAAGCTTTCCGCATAGATCTTGTAGATGTCCTCCGTCCCTGAGGGGCGGGCGGCGAACCAACCGTTTTGGGTGACCACTTTCAGGCCTCCGATCCTGGCCCCGTTGCCTGGAGCTTTGGTGAAGGTGGCGGTCACCTCTTCTCCTGCGAGTTTGTCGGCTTTGAAATCCTCCTCCGTCAGGCTGGAAAGTTTTTTCCGCGCGGCTGCGGAAGCCTCCGCATTGCTGCGTCCGTAATAAGGACGTCCGTATTTTTCCACCTGGGCTTCGTGGAGTTCTCCGGGATCTTTGCCGGTGACGGCGGTGATTTCCGCCGCGAGCAGGCTGAGGAGAAGTCCGTCTTTGTCGGTGCTCCAGGTACTGCCGTCTTTGCAGAGGAAAGAGGCGCCGGCACTTTCCTCGCCCCCGAACCCGTATGAGCTGTCGGTAAGACCCGGCACAAACCATTTAAATCCAACCGGGACTTCGGACAGCTCCCTGCCGATTCCTTTCACCACCCGGTCGATCAGGGAACTGGAAACCAGCGTTTTGCCCACCTTGCATCCGGAGGGCCAGTCGGGGCGGTGGGTGAACAGATATTCAATCGCCACGGCCAGATAGTGGTTGGGGTTCAGGAGACCTGAGCTGCGGGTGACGATGCCGTGCCGGTCCGCATCCGGATCGCAGCCGAAAGCAATATCGAAATCATCTTTCAGGGCGATCAGACCCGCCATTGCATGCGGGCTGCTGCAGTCCATGCGGATTTTTCCGTCGGCATCGATGTGCATAAACTGAAAGGAGGGATCCAGGACCGGATTCACATTGCAGAGATTGAGTCCATAGGTTTCCGCCAGAGGCGCCCAGTAATCCAGAGAAGCCCCGCCCAGCGGGTCCACCCCCAGTTTTAGGCCGGATTCGGAGATGGCATCCATGTTTAAAACCCGGGCCAGATCCTTTACATAAGGCATGATGTAATCGATCTCGTGCACCAGATGGCTGCGGATTGCGCGTTCAAAGGGTTTGCGTTTGATCTCGTCCATATCATGTTCGAGCATGGCGTTGGCACGGTTCTCTATCCAGCCGGTCGCGTCGGAATCCGCCGGTCCGCCGTGCGGCGGATTGTATTTGAGGCCGCCGTCTTCCGGTGGATTATGGGAGGGGGTGATCAGAATCCCGTCGGCTTTTGCGTTGTGGGAGAGATTATAGGAAATGATGGCCCGGGAGACGGCCGGGGTTGGGGTGGGGCGTCTGCCTGACTGAATGAAGACCTCCACCCCGTTCGCCACCAGCACTTCCAGACTGCTGATCCAGGCCGCTTCGGAGAGCGCATGGGTGTCCATCCCCAGAAAAAGCGGACCCTGGATACCCTGAATTTCCCGGTATTCACAGATGGCCTGGACGATGGCCAGAATATGATCTTCATTAAAACGGTTCTGATTGGAGGATCCACGATGACCGGAGGTGCCGAAGGCCACCCGTTGTTCGGCGTTGTCCATCTGCGGATGCCGGACATAATAATTAGCCACCAGGCCGGGGATATTCGGGATAAGGTGGGGGGGAACCGGTTTTCCGGCAAGGGGGTGCAATGACATAGAAATCTTCCTGTTTGAATTCGGCTGATCCTTAAACAAACAACATTGTTTCACAAGCAGATTTCCATTAGAGAAACGTGAATGCCGGTGCCTTTTCCTTTTGCAGCGATTGATTTTGAAACCACTGGTTCGGTGGCCGGCTATCCGGTGGAACCCTGGCAGGTGGGGGTCGTGGTCTTCCGCCCCGGAGAGCCTCCGGACTGCTGGGAGTCGTTGTTGAGAGTGGGGGAACGTCCTTTTCATCCCCGCGCCCCCGGCCGGCATGCCAAACTGCGGGATCAACTGCTGGACGCGCCTGGACTGGAGGAATGTCTGCCGGCATTCCGTCAACGCTGCGGAGGACTGCCACTGCTGGCGCACAATTGTGCCACGGAGATCAACTGCCTTCGGGCCGCCCTGCCGATGGAGCGGTTCGGTCCCTGGATCGACAGCCTCAAACTTTCCCGTGCGGCCTGGCCGACGCTGTCCTCTCATAAACTGGAGGACCTGCTGGCGCAGTTTCAGTTGACTTCGGCCCTGGAGGAAGCACTGCCCGGAAGGGGAGCCCATGATGCTTTATACGATGCATACGGTTCAGCCCTGATTCTGGAGTTTCTGCTTCGTCAGCCCGGCTGGGAGGACTGCAGTCTGGATCTGCTCCTGCATCCTGATTTACAGGCTTACTACCGTCGCGCCTGAATTTTATACGCGGAGAAATTCCACGCTCGCCCGCACTTTGTCGCTCAGCGGATGCCGTTCGTCGCCGCTCAGGCTTTTGACGGCCCAGTGAAAAACGGGAAACAGAGTTTTGCGGTTCAGATCAAAGAGGCTGGATTCAAAATACGGAAAATCTCCGAGCCATTTCAGGGCCGGCCATTCTTTCTGCAGCAGATATCCGATCAGGGCTCCGATTTCGCAACAGAGCACAAAATAGGAATTATCCGGCTTTTCGGGATTGGAGGCGCGGAGCAGCTCCTGAAGTTTTTCGGGGGTGTAGCGGGCTTCCAGCTGGTCCAGCCAGTCCAGGCCGGGTTCGCCGCTTTGCGAGATCAGGCCCGGCAGATCGGCCAGAGCCGCCTGGGTGGTCCGGTCAATCTGGGCCTGAATCCCGATGCGGCCCTCGTCGGTGAGGGGACTCAGCACGCGGATATGCTGACCGGGTTCGAGCTCGATTTGTTCCAGGTCGGAGCGGAGCTGCGGAGTGCGCGGATCCTCCGGCGGAATCCATCCGCTGAAAAAGTGATGATACAGGGTTTCGGCGTCGGGCAGCTCAGGTTTCACAGAATCAGATCCCCGTTTCCTTTCAGTTCCCGGAGCGTGGGAGTGCCCAGCAGGAACATGGCCGTGATGAAGGCCCTTTTCAGGTCTTCGATCACCTGCACCACGGCGTCTGCGGATTCCAGCGCCGGCTCCAGAAAAGGTTTGGCCATGCCGGCCAGGCTGGCACCCAGGGCGATGGATTTGACCATATCGAGGGCGTTCCGGAGGCCGCCGGAAGCGATGAGAGTGAGCCCCATATTTTCGCGGAGCGGGGAAAGCTGAATCAGGGCCTCCGGGGTGGGGGTGCCCCAGTCCTGAAACAGCAGCCCCAGACCGTCTCCGTTCAAAGTTTGGCGGCGGTGATGTTCAATCCGGCTCCAGCTGGTTCCGCCGCTGCCGGCCACATCGATCAGCTGAATGCCCCGGGCCACCAGGAGTTCCGCGTCGGGAACACTGATTCCGGTGCCGATTTCCTTCACGATGACCGGAACCGAAAGTTCCCGGGCGAGTGTTTCTATTTTGTCCGCCAGTCCGGCAAAACAGGTGTCCCCCTCCGGCTGCACCGCCTCCTGCAGGGGATTCAGATGCAAAAAGAGTCCGTCGGCATCGAGAATCCGGACGGCCGCCTCACATTCCGCGAGTCCAAACCCCTTGTTGAGCTGAACCGCGCCGAGATTGCCGAACAAAAGTGCGGTGGGCGCCACTTCCCGGAGCCGGAACGAATCCTCCGCCTCCGGATGGGTGAACATCACCCGTTGGGAGCCCACGCCCATGGCCACCTGACAGCGCTCGGCGGCTTCGGCCAGGTTCCGGTTCATTTTCAGCAGATCCGCATGGCCTCCTCCGGTCATGGAGGAAATCAGCAGAGGAAAGGAGAGTTTTTTTCCCAGAAAAGTGACGGAAGGGTCCACCTCCTCCAGATTCAGTTCGGGCAGGGCGCGGTGGCGGAGATGGATGCGGTCGAAGGCCTGGGTCTGACGGTCGGTTTCCGCGTCCTCCTTTAAAATCCGGACATGCTCCATTTTGCGGCTGTTGGTGGAATCACTCATCCACGCTCCCACTTTTCGTGCGCGCGCATCAGTTCTCCCGGCTGGGTAAGTGCCGCCATGAGCGAGAGTTCTCCGCACCAGGCGGTGGCGGCGCAGAGGACAGCCAGACGGGCCGCATTTTCCCCGGGTTCGCGCTGCTCGCGGCAGCCCAGGCGCTGCAGATTTTGCTCAACAAAAGGGAGGCCTTTCCCGTTGCCAACCGATCCGACAATCAGGTTCGGCAGGGTCAGGCTGAAATAGAGGTCGCCGTCCCGGTTTTCACAGTGGGTGATGGCCTGACTTCCCTCCACGATATTGGCCGCATCCTGTCCGGTGGCGAGATAGAACCCCAGCAGAAGGTTCGCCACATGGGCATTCGCCGCGCGGACCCCTCCAGCCAGCAGGGTGCCGATCAGATTTTTACGGATATTCAGGGAGGTAATCTGTTCGGCGGAGCTTTTCAGGTAGCGGCGGACAATTTTTTCCGGAATGAGGCCTTCGGTCACCACATATTTCCCGCGGCCGAGAATGCCGTTGACGGCGGAGGTTTTTTTGTCGGTGCAGTAATTTCCACTGACCGACACCTCCCGCATGGCGGGATACTGGACGAGCAGATGCTCCATCAGGCGGGCGGAGGCCTTGGTGCTCATGTTGTGTCCGGAGGCATCCCCGGTATCAAAAGCAAAACGAAGAAAAACCAGATTTCCGACAAACTGGGCATGCAGGTCCAGCAATCGGGCAAAGCGGGAGGTTTCGGCCACCACGCTCTGCAGTTCGG
>JBMTJR010000115.1:0-7177 GCA_049438565.1 Kiritimatiellia bacterium | reverse complement strand
GCACGGACTCTACAACACCCTGCTCAGTTTTCCGGTGCCCGGACTCGGCGATTTGAGTTACTTCTCCGGAACCGCGCTGGCGGGCTGCGCCTGGCTGTTTTTCCGGGAGGTGCATGAACTGTCGACGGGCCGGGGACTCCGGATTTCCCGCACCGCGCTGTTCTGCTGGGGATTCTGTTTTCTGTTCAACCTGGAGCTGCTGACTGCGGTAGCTTGGTACCCGTTTTCAGAAGCCTTGTACCTCTGCGGACAGGCGGCATTGTCCGCCGTGTTTATCGGCTATATTTTCGTGCACCAGATCCGGGAGCCACTGGCTCCCTGAGTCCGGGCTTAGAAACGGCCGCGGAGGGTGAGACCCAGGTCCATTTCGCTGAAGCGGAGATCGGTGAAATCGCCAAAATCTGTAAACGGAAAGTAGGCGGCGATTCCGAAATCGAGGTGATTGCCCAGCGGAAAACCCAGTCCGAGCTGGAACTGATAATACACGTCTCCCCAGTCGGTATCCACTCCGTCATCCACGTAATCCATCATCACGGAGATTCCGCTTTCCCAGATTCCCTCCCGGCCGATCAGGGTGATTTCCGGGGTGATAACCGTATCGACCGAACCCAGCCCGGTCAGATCGGTGGCATAGCTGGCTCCCAGACGCCATCCGCCGATCCCGTCGAACATATCCAGATAGAGTCCGTAAGAGAGATCATCCTCACCGTAGGGACGGTCGAGAAAAGATTTTTCCCGCTCCACGTACTGACGGGCAATCACCGTGACCGCAGTCTGGGCGAAAAGAGGGCTGGCACTGAGCAGACAAAGAAGAAAGATTTTTTTCATAAGTAGGTTCCTGTTGGGTTTGGTTTTCATGAAGCCTGTGCGGGAAATAGCAAGCCTGATCCGCCCGGGATCCGGCGGGCAAGCAGCCTGGAATGGGTGAAAGTACTTCCTGTTTGTCAGTTTAGGGATCTCTGTATTTTTATTTGCCGCGAAGGGGCACGAAAAACACCTTCCCTATAGCCCCGCAATGGAATCTTTTCCTGAAAGGTCTGTTTCAGAATGGGGATTTAGGGGTGAATCCTTTCGCGCCCTCTCGCGGCCAAATCTGTGTGCTCGATCCATTCCTGTCGTAGGGGGGATCAGGATTTTGGACGGAAATAGCGTTTGGTCTCCGAAGCAATCACTCCGCTGAGCAGCAGCAGGCTCACCAGGTTGGGAACCGCCATGAGGGCATTGGTGACATCCGCGAAATCCCAGACCAGCCCCAGCTTCAGCACCGAGCCGATCATCACCGCCGCCACCCACAGCAGACGGTAGGGGAAAATCGCTTTTTCCCCGAAGAGATATTCCACCGCCCTTTCTCCATAGTAGGACCAGCCCAGAATGGTGGAAATCACAAAAGTCATCAGCCCGAAGGTCAGCACAAAAGGCCCCAGCACCGGGATGTGCGCAAACGCGAGCTGACTGAGCTCCTGTTTGTCGGAGGCATGGACCCATTCTCCGGAGCCCACGATAACCAGACCGGTCAATAGACAGATCACCACCGTGTCCCAGAAAGTGGCGGTGGCGGCAATCAGGGCCTGACGCACCGGGTCGGAGGTCCGCGCCGCCGCCGCCACGATCGGGGCCGAGCCCATGCCTGCCTCGTTGGAGAAAAGTCCGCGCGCGATCCCCATCTGCACCGTTTTGGCAATTCCGGCCCCGACAAAACCGCCCACCGCGGCCTGACCTTGAAAGGCGCTGGAAAAAATCAGCCGCAGGGTGCCCGGAAGTTCTCCCAGGTGCATGACAATAAAATAAAGACAGCCCAGAACATAGACCAGCGCCATCAGGGGCACCAGAAAACTGCAGACCCGGGAGATGGACTTGATTCCGCCCAGAATCACCACCGCCGTAATGCCGGTGAGAAAAATTCCGGTTCCCCAGGCGGGGATATGCGGTGCCCAGGCGGCTTCGAGCGTAATTTTGTCGACCATGCCCGCCAGCGTGTTGGACTGCACCATGTTTCCGATCCCGAAAGCGGCGATGGCGGTGAAGGCCGCAAACAGAATGGCGAGAGGTTTCAGACCCAGACCCTTGTCCAGCACCATCATCGGACCGCCCACATAGTGTCCGTCCGGATGTTTTTCGCGGTATTTCACGGAAAGCAGACACTCGCCGTATTTAGTGGCAATCCCGAACAGACCGGTCAGCCACATCCAGAGCAGCGCACCGGGTCCGCCCACCGCGATGGCTCCGGCCACCCCGAAAATATTCCCGGTTCCCACCGTGGCGGCGAGTGCCGTGGTGAGGGCGCCGAAAGGACTGACCTCCCCCGGACTTTGCGGATCCCGGCGCACGGAGTCGCGGATGCCCTGGAAAATATGGCGCTGCATGAATCCCAGACGGAAGGTCAGGAACAGGTGGGTGCCGAACAGGAGGATCACCATGGGGGGTCCCCAGACGATTGCGCTAAGGGAGGAGACAAATTGAGAGAGGGTCTGCATCATAGATTTGGGGTCCTTTTGGAGAAGGCGTTTCCGCGTGTTTACCCAGTGGAACGGAAAAGAAAAAGCCGAAAGTTCCGCGATCCCCGGCGGGAGCGCATCCCACAATCGGTACAGTCGTACGAAAGAATTGGTATACAACCGCTGACGGCGCGGAGAACGCGGACATTGCAGTTAGAAATTTCAAAGGGGATGGCTCAAGCGAAACTCAAATAGAAATACCCTCAAATATCCTGTATGGGTCCCCTGGCCGTCGCGAGCGACAGCTCGGGCAGGCGCGCCGTTCGCGCTGTCCGCGGTTGTAAAAAAACAATTCAGGGATGCGCCCCCCGGCGGGTCGGAACAGATTTCCCTGCGTTTTGTTATCCCCTTTTTGATCTGTTTTCTTCATAACAGAGAAGGTACAGATCCCCCATTCCCATGAGTCCGATCTTAGACTTTTCCAGCTTCAAGGAATTCTTCCGGGACGGTGTCCCGGACTTCACGCGCGTCCGGGACCCGGTTCACTATGCGAAAACCCCGCACACCACCACGGTGTTCTCCGGAAAACCGGAGCAGTGGATCGCCTACCTTCAGACCCCCTGGGACGAGCGGAGAAATCATCCGCTGCATTTGGATGTGGAAATAGAAAAAGCCACCCGCAAACTTGTTTTTCATGCGCAGAATGCGGAATCCAGGGTGTGGGCGGATCTGATCAATGAAGGTATCCGGCTCATCCGCAAATTTCTCCGGGACAAACCGCTCGCACTGGAGGTATTGGAAGAACTGATTTTTGAAAACCCCACCAATTTCAGCACCCTGCTTCATGTGCACGCCACGCATCCTCTGCCCAGCATGGGCACCCGGGAAGTCCGGTTCAACCAGGATCTGGTACCCGTTGAAACCGATATTGTGCTCCGGGCCACCAATCTGCAGGCGGTGAAAGAACGGCTGGAAGCCTACGGAAAAAAGACCTCCGATCTGCAGAAGCTGGGCATTATCTGGCCGGTGATGCGCCGGATTATCTCCCAGCTGGGCTACTCCAGTTATCCGCGGGACCGTTTCCGGGACCGGATTGTGCTTACCAGCAAAGTCAGTTTTGTGACCATTCAGCTGCTGTTTGACGGCAAGGAAAAGGGAAAACTTCAGCCCAATGAGGCCGGAGATCTGTTCATGGATTTCATGGCCCAGCGGGACAATATCAAAAAGAAGCATCTGTATCTGCGCAGTGATTATTTCCGGATGCTGAATGATCTGAGTTTTCTGACCAAAGAGAAGAATTTCACCGCTTTCCGGGAGGTGAGTGAAGTGGTGGTCCGCGATTATCTGGACCAGCGCTATCTCCGCCTCAGTCTGGCCGGGGTGATGCCGGGAATGCTCGAATGGACCGCCCCGATGGAATTCACCTGGGTGAAAAAACGGCAGGTGGAAATTCCCTCTCCGCAAAAGGGCAAATACGGGATCCTCGATCAGGATGATTACAAGGCCTGGCGGAAACTCTCCCCTCACCTGCAGGACATCGGATTTGTGATCATCCGCCAGCTGGGAATGGGACAGTTCGGACGGGTGTACGAAGCCCTGAACCTGAAGAGCAGCAATATTCCGGAGCGGGTGGCCATCAAGGTCGACCGCGTCCGCAAAGGGAAAAAGGAGGAGGCGATTCAGGCGGTGGACACCATCATGGACATCAGCCGCGGTCTTTCCAAATGCCCGCATGTGATCCGGATCTATGATGCAGGCAAACTGAAACAGATCGACAGCACCTACCACATTCTGCAGCTGGTGGACGGGGACACTCTGGACAACCTCATCGGCGTCACCGGTTCCGAGCACGCAAGTGTGTACCGTCCCCCCATCCTGCGCACCTCGGTTCAGGATCTCAAACGGGAATATCTGCGGGTCATCCGCTCCACCGAGGGGGAGAAATGGCGGCGGGAGCGGATGGCGCTTCCGTTCACGGATCCGCTCAGTCTTTCCCAGTCTCTGGATGTGATCACCAGCACCCTGCTATGGCTGGAGGAGTGTCACGGTCTGAATTTTGCCATTAATGATCTGAAAAACGGGAATCTGATGATCAGCCGGAACGGTCAGCTGAAGGGAATCGATCTCGACACCTACTCGCCCGTGTTCACCCCGCTGGACAAGCTGCCTGACTTTTTCTTTCTGGCCATCACCGTGCTGCTGTTCGTGCTGCGGGTGATCACCGGCGGAGAGGATGAAAACATCAAGGCGGGCGGACTGCTCAGCAATATGGATGCACTGGAAAAAATTCTCCGGGACAAGTGGCGTTTCGGGGATTTACAGGAAATCACCCACGGGCGGGTGCAGAATGAAGAGGTGATCCAGTGGATTCTGGAACTGATTGAACATTCCCGCAACGGGGTTTACGCCCACGAACCCGAAGCCTTCACCCAGAGCATCAACCAGCTCATTCACATGAAACGGGGACTGGTGAACGAGGAGATGGTGCTGGATTGATGCCTCATAAGAGAGCCCTGCGGAGCTCTCCGGGCAAAAGAAAATTCAGGCACTGCGTTTTTTTTGTGGGGGAAGTACGGTTTCATCAGACGTGAACTGCAACGCAGTGTCCCCATCCCAGCCATGGGTGCCTGCCCGCGTGTGGCGCGAGCCACGGCCAGGGCAACCCATGGAAACGTGTATTTGATATACAAAACCCTGAAAGGGTGTCCCCATATTCACTGAGGCTTTGCGGATATAGGGCCGCGCTTTCAGCGCTATAAAACATCGTCTTAATCGGAGTCCCGGGGTTGCACCCCGGGCTGGGATGGAGCCGCTGCGTTGCAGCTGAATTTCATTTTAGAAAAATCGAGTTCCTGAATAAAAAAACGTGAATTTTGCCGGAAGAAGGCTACAGATTCGGAATGAAAGTTTCGTTGTTTGTCCCCTGTTATGTCGATCAGCTGAATCCGGAAATCGGGTTTGCGGTGGCGGAGGTGCTGGAAAGACTGGGTCACGAGGTGGAGGTGCCGGAGGGTCAGACCTGTTGCGGACAACCTGCGATGAATAACGGATACGAGGACGAAACCCGAACCGTGGCCCGGCATATTCTGAAAGTTTTTGCCGATTGTGAGGCGGTGGTGATCCCCTCCGGCTCCTGCGGCGCCACCCTGCGTCATTTTTATCCGGAGCTGTTTGCCGGCCGTCCGGAGGAGGCGGAAGCCAAAGCTCTGGCCGCGAAAACCTGGGAATTTTCTGAATTTCTGGTCGATGTGCTGAAAGTCACGGATGTGGGTGCGCACTTTCCTCACAAGGTCACCTGGCACGACGGCTGTCACGGTCTGCGGGAACTGCATATTCAAAAGCAGCCCCGGGCTTTGCTGTCGAAGGTTTCAGGACTGGAACTGATCGAAATGAAGGAGGCGAAAAGCTGCTGCGGATTCGGAGGGACCTTTGCGGTGAAATTTCCGCAGATCTCCACCGCCATGACCCAGGTGAAGACCACTTCGGCCGGGGAAACCGGTGCCGAGTACATTGTGAGCAACGATCCCAGCTGCATGCTGCAAATCCAGGGATACCTGACCAAACAGGGAAGTCCCATCCAGTGTCTGCATCTCTCCCAGGTATTGAACCAAACCTCCTGAAGATCATGAATCCCGCAAAACTAAGTATTTTTCTGATATGCGGTCTCCTCTGGACCGGCGGAGCCGCAGTTGCCGATTCCGAGCCGCCCGGCGAACCGGTCCCGGTGCTGGATGCCGGGGACAGCGCGCTCATCGAAAAACATATGGGGAAACAGGTCACCGTGGAGGGCAAAATCCTGAATGCGTTCTGGGTGCGGGATCAGGTGCTGATGCTCACCTACCGGGAAGAGAAAGAGGGGTTCATTGCGGTAAGTTTTGCCAGACACCGGAAAAGTCTGGATGACGCATTCGGGGGGGATGTGGTTCAGGCGCTCAAAGGAAAAAGAATTCAGGTTACCGGCGAAGTGACCGAACATCAGTACCGCCCCCAGATTGTGATTTCATCTCCGGATCAGGTAAAAGTCGTCCCGGATCCCCCGGCCGGCTCCTGAAACTGCAGGAAGAAAGCCCTCCCTCCAGCGAAATATGGTGAAACACTTGATTTTTTTAACCCTGAACGGCATGGTGATTTTCCTGTGACCACTCCCCAGACCCAATTTAAAGCCGAGACCAAAAAAAGCACCGTGGATTTCGGGCACCGCACCTGGATGCAGTCCGCGCTCAAAGGATATGAGAATACCCGGGGCGGGGTGGAGGAGACCTACGGAAACTTTGCGGAGGCCAAAAAAACCGCTGCCGCCATCAAATGGGAGGCCATTGAAAATCTGGGGAATCTGCTGGAGGAGTTTGTGAAAAATCTGGAGGCCCGCGGAACGAAAGTCTGCTGGGCCGGCAACGGGGCGGAGGCGGTGGATTATATTCTGAGGGTGGCGGAGGACGGTGACGCCAAAAAGGTGATCAAAAGCAAATGCATGACCACGGAGGAGATCCATCTGAACCCCGCCATGCAGAAAGCGGGCATGGAAGTGGTGGAATCCGACCTGGGGGAATTCATTGTGCAGCTCCGCGGCGAGGACCCTTTCCATTTTGTGTTTCCGGCCATGCACCTCAAGCGGGACAAAATCAGCCGGATCTTCGAGGAGAAAATCGGGAGTGAACCCAGCGATGATCCGGAGGAGCTGACCATGATCGCCCGGCGCTTTATGCGTCAGAAATACTGTGAGGCGGACATCGGGATCAGCG
>JBMTJR010000114.1:0-7389 GCA_049438565.1 Kiritimatiellia bacterium | reverse complement strand
TCGGTGTCGGAAGTGCAGAAAGTGGAGCATCAGAAGGTTTTACTGCGGGTCCGGGAGGAACATTGTCCGTCCCGGCCGGAACTGGATCTGCTGCTGGCGATGCCCCGTCCGAAAGTGCTGAAACGTCTGCTGCCCCAGATCGCGGCGATGGGGGTGGACCGGATTTTTCTGGTCAATGCCGAGCGGGTGGAGAAGTATTATTTTGACACGCATGTCCTCTCCGAAACGTTTCTGTTTCAGGCGCTGGTGGAGGGACTGCAGCAAAGCGGCGACACCTGTCTGCCCCGGGTGGAGCTGGTGCGGCATCTGCCCTCTTTTCTGGCCAAAACGGATTTTCCGGCGAACCGCTGGCTGCTGCATCCCCACGGAGGAGAAAGTTTTCTGCGGGCGGATCTGCGGCCGGGCAGGCGGTTGATCGCCATCGGACCGGAGGGCGGCTGGCGTCCGGCCGAACTGGAGGAATTTGCTGAAAAAGGATTCAAGCAGGTGACGCTGTTCGACCGAATATTAAGATCTGACACTGCTTGTGTGGTGGCACTGGGAATCGCGGTGGCCAAAGGAGTTCCGCATGGCGGCTCCTGAATGGCGTCTGTTGCTGCAGCTGCTGAAACAGCTGGCGGTTCCGAAGGGGCGTCAGACCACCCGACTCTTTTCTCTGGAGGGATTCCGGAGTATGGAGCGGGCACTGCGGAACGATGCACCGGTCCGGGAGGTGCTGATTTCCCGGCGTTTTGCGGAGGCGGAGACCTCGCGGGAGAGGGCGATTGTTGCGGAGCTGGAGGAAAAGGGGATTCCTTTACGGATTGCCCCGGACGCTGATTTTGCGGAACTGAATGCCGGACGGGGGATCGGAGAGGTCTTCGGGGTGATGCCGATTCCCGAAGAACCGGATTGGGAGGCTTTTGCGCGTGCGCAGGGGAGGAGTCTGCTGATGGTGGGATGGAATCTGGGAGATCCCGGGAATACGGGGGCGGTGATCCGCTCGGCTCTGGCGGCGGGCTGTTCCGGATTTCTTGCGGTGGGAACCACGGATCCCTGGCATCCCAAATCGGTGCGCACGAGTATGGGCAGTCTGTTTGCGCTGCCGATCCGGCGGGTGGAGGCGGAGAGCGACTGGCTGCAGTCGCTGCATGATCTTGGATTTGAAAGTGTGGGTACCGTGTGCCGGGATGCGGTTCCCCTGCCGGAACTACTGTTGCATGGAGACCGCACGGCGCTGGTGATGGGCAGTGAGGCCTTTGGACTGGAGGAGGAGCTGGCGGCGCGGATGCGGCAGCGGGTGACCATTCCGATGCCGGAAGGGGTGGATTCTTACTCGATCAACGCGGCGGCGGCCGTGCTGGCCTACACCCTTCTGCAGCGGGGGTAATGCCGGGTTTGGGGACCTGAGCTTATTCCCAGATCTTGAGGTAGGGATAGACCCGGGTTTCCAGGGAGGAATCGAGTCGATACAGCAGTGCGCCGGGAAGTTTGCGTTCCCGGACCAGACAGAGTTGCTGCAGGAGTTCGGCCGGACTGAGTTCCGCGTTGCTGGAGATGAGGCCGATCCCGGGCAGCAGGCGGGAGGCAACGCCGGGCTGGGCCCGCTGAAGATCCAGCCAGCCCGCAAACTGATCGGGGTTGTCGGTGTAATTCATAGGGATAATCCAGTCGACCAGTCCTTCCTTGCACCAGACCGGCCAGTCCTGACCCTGTGCATCGGCACAGTCGGGCCAGGCCCCCCAGACCGCGACACTGAGTTTGAGTTCCGGAAACTCTTTTTTCAGGGCCTGGGAAATCCGCCGCATGGCCTGGTGGAGTTCCTGTTGACGAAAACGCTGGTATTCTTCTTTGAGGGGGCCCAGCACTTCCCGCGGCCAGGCCGGCAGGGGGTGTCCGATCCGGGATTCGAAGGCGCGGCGGGCGGCGGGACCGTAATCGGCCTCCCGGCCCGGATAGCGCATGTAATCAAGATGAATTCCGTCAAGGGGAGCATGGCGGGCCATCTCCAGCAGGCTGTCGATTTCAAATTGAACATTTTCCGGATGCGAAATGGAAAGCCAGGGAAGATCTTTTCCGTCCGCATCCTGCATCAGCCGTCCCTCGCGCCGCATTTTTTCCTGAAAAGCGGGGAGACGGGTGTTCAGTTTCCAGCAGATTTTCCAGGCGTGGGCCTGCAGGCCGTGCCGGTGTGCGGCTGTGGTGAATGCCCGCAGCTGATCTCCATACTTCTCCAGTGATTTAGAGGGAGGCAGGAGGCGGGAAGGGTAGTGGGCCCGGCCGGCACTGGCCATATTCGGAAAGACGGCGTTGAATCCGGCGGCCCGCAGGTCCCGGCAGGTCTGATCCCAGCTGCCGGCGTAAATTCCGGTTCCATTCTGATCCCAGATTCCTTTGATCTGCGCATCCCAGACGGGCTGTTGACTGGCAAAGGCCCGCTGCATCAGCTGTTCGCTTTTCAGATGCTGCCTGAGAGCCTCCCGCAGGGAGGAGGAGAGCTGCAGACCGGCGGCGAAGCTCTGCCGGGCCATGGATTTCAGATGGGCAGGCGCTCCCACTTGATCCGTAATCGGACCGAAACGAAGTTCAAACTGTTCCGGGGAACGGGTCTCCCGGTGATACCGGACAGACTCCTGAAGAAGTTCAGGCGCAAGCTGGCCGATCCATTCCGCCAGCAGGATGCGTTTGGCGGGGATATCCCCTGAGCGCCAGGCCACGTTGGACCAGATTCCTGCCGGAGCTGCGATCGCGGCGGGTTCGTTACGGCTTCTTCCCAGGGCGTCCTGCCAGGTGGCGAGAATTTGACTGTTTTCCAGCGGACGGATTTGCCGCAGTTCCCAGGCGTGTTGATAAATGCGGGACGGGGCGCCGGGGAGGATCGTCTGATCGCAGGCCCAGTGATCAAACTGTCCGACGGTGGAGGAGCTGATCCGCTCCTCGAGATGCACGCCCAAAGCCCGGGCCAGTCCCTGATGTGCGGATTCAAATACGATCAGTCTGCTGCCGCGGCGGAGGAGCTGGTTCAGTTGCTGATAGGTTTCCTGGGGCAGGGCGGGCAGGTAAGGGATCAGAAGCAGGGCCGGGGTCTGGGCGGTTCTGAGCGCGGAGGCCTCCACGATGGCATGGGGAATTCCCAGCGAGCTCAGCAGGCGGTCGCAGTGTCGCACACTGATCCGGCTGGTGTAGATTTCGTCTCCATTTCCAGCCAGAGATTCCGGATCAAGAACCCAGAGCTGATCCACCACCGCCTCCAGACGCAGGGGCTGGAGGCGGGTTTTCCCGGGACGTCGGGGCCAGAAACTGAACGTGATCCCGTCAATCTTTTCCCAGCCTGCCGGGGAGCCTTCGGATTGGAAATCGGCCTTGCTGAACAGAAGGTGATTCAGCCCTCCTTCATGCAGGGTGAATCCGTACACGTAACGGCCCTTGCCCGACAAAAAAGCCAGACTGCCCTCCAGCAGAGGTTCGGTTTCGGTGATGCCCACCCGGAACCGGAAGCTGGTGGCGTCCTGCAGATTCAGCGGCAGGCTGCGGCTGAGCAGGAGCTGACGGTCATCGCGGCGGAAGTTCAGCAGGAGTTCCGGAACGCCGTCCTGTCTGGAAAGACGGAGGGGTTCCGCGCCGCTTTTCCAATCGCGCGGAGATTCGGTGGCAAAATCGATCAGCGTCTGAATCTGCGGGGCTGCGGCCTGCACACAGAGCGTGAGCGGAAGCCAGAGCAGACAGAGACACAGCGCTTTCATGCCTGCCGCAGGGCCTGGATCATGTAGGGATTGCTTTGGAGTTCCTCCGCGAGGGTGGTGGCCGGTCCATGGCCGGGCAGCACCCGGGTTTCCGGAGGAAGGGTGGCGAGTTTGCGCAGGGAACGAAACAGGGTGGCGGTATCTCCGCCGGGAAGATCGGTGCGTCCCACACTGCCCTTGAACAGAACATCTCCGCCGATCAGCAACTCCTGCTCCGGAAAATAAAAGGCCACGGACCCGGGGGAATGTCCGGGAAGAAACAGAGTTTCAAACTGGAAGGGTCCGATTTTAAATTTTCCGTCCTGCTCCCAGGCGCTCTGAATTTCCGGGACCTGATCAGGGTCGGGCTGGCGGTACCAGGGCAGATTCTGGTTTTGCGGCGTAAAGGCCCAGGTCAGATCCAGATGATGCATCCAGCAGGGCGCAGGACGGAGGGCATGCAGTTCGCCGATTGCGCAGACATGATCATAGTGTCCGTGCGTGAAAGGGTATCCGATTACCTGGAGTTTGTTCTCCTCCAGGAAGTCATGCAGGCGGTCGGCATCCGCTCCGGGGTCGATGACCAGGGCCTGACCGTCCGGCTGCGAGAGAATGATACAGTTGGTCTGGATCATTCCGGTGGGGAAAATGTGGATCTGCATGCTTAAAATCTCAGACCGGCCCGGAGTCCGGTGATGGCGTAATTCAGTTCGACCTCCCGCTGGAAATTTCCGGCGGAGGGTTTGGAGGTCAGGATCGTGGTGCTGTCGACCTGTTCGTAATATAGTCCGACCAGCAGATCCAGACGGTCACCCACCGGAAAATAGAGGTTGGCCCCCAGCTCGAGGGAGCTGTACGAGAGGTCCAGTTGATCAAAAGAATCATCTTCCACACCGAGGTCATCCAGCGCGCCGTCATATTCGAGAATTTTCCAGGTGGCGAAGCCCACCAGTTCCGGACTGGCCTCCGCCTCTCCCAGCCACACGCGCACTTCGCCTCCGAGCCCGTATTCGGGAAGTATGAGTTCGGCTTTTCCGGTGGCGCTGCCGTTCACAGCGTAGACCCGGTCTCCGAATCCCGCCGCGCTGAGACGGACCGTGCTGCCGGCATCCACATCATATTCACTCTGAATGTATTGAACTCCGAGATGCAGCCAGGGGGTGAAGCGGACCCGTCCCTCCGGATTGATGGTAAAGGGGGTAAAGCGCAGACCGAGCCCCAGCCAGGTGGTGTCGGATTCAATGGAATAGGCACCCCCGGCCGGAATCAGGAGATAGTCCAGATCCTGACCGGCAAACGAAATGCCATCGACTTTCAGCCGGATTTCTCCCTCGGCCTCTCCGCTGGCGGAGACATTGCTCTGCCGGTGATCCACTAGCAGGGTGAACCATTTTCCGGTGATTTTTGCGCCGATCATGGTGACGTCCGATCCGTCGTTGATGTTCAGATCGACGAGGCTGGTATCCAGACCGCCGGAGATTTGCGCCCCGTTCCGGGTTTCCTGCACCCGGCCTTCCAGAGAGGTCATCTGCCCCAGACCGCCGTAAAACTCCAGCGTGGCACTTTGAGACTGGGCGCGCCCTCCGGAGAGGGACTGGGAAAATGCGGGAAAGGTCAGCAACAGCAGCAGAGCGGGAAAGAGAGTTTTCATGAGAAGTTCTCTACCAGTGACCGGGCGGCGGCGCGAGCAGAATTTACTTTTCAGAGGCCCTCATTCAGGGTTGCACGGAGTTTCACAATAAGTGCTTGTTACAAGGGGTTATACAAAAAATTTCGCTAATCGGATTCACCAGAGCCCATCTTGGCATCATTTTCATGATCTTAATCGTTAGGGTTTTCGTAATCGTTGTCGTGATCGTTGTCGTGATCGAAAATTCTCAATGTTTGAGCCGATTATGATTACGATCAGGATTACGATTAGGAATTTTCTTTAAATCGTTATCACAAAACCAAGTAGACCTGAGAACTTTTCAGCCCTGTGCCCTCATTTGAGTGGAAAGGTCGAGATCCCTTATGCTGAGGACTTGCGGCGCCGCAATGGATATGTGAATATGGAGTCGCCTGTTCAACCTAACCCTTTTCCTTATGAAAAAAATACCCCTCGGCCCCACAGACCTTGAAGTTTCCGCCCTTTCTCTGGGATGCATGCGTATGCCGGATCTGGATACCGGGGAGGCGGTGGAGGTTCTGGAGGCCTGTCTGGACTGCGGGATTACCTTTTTTGACCATGCGGATATTTACGGCGGCGGTGTGGCGGAGGAGCGTTTTGCCGAAGCCTTTTCCCGGCTGGGGATTTCCCGGGACCAGGTGCATCTGCAGTCCAAATGCGGAATCCGCAAAGGGCTGGGATTTTTTGATTTTTCCAAAGCGCATATTCTGTCGTCCGTGGACGGAATTCTCTCCCGTCTGAAAACCGATTATCTCGATGCGCTGCTGCTGCACCGTCCGGATGCCCTGATGGAGCCTCCGGAAATTGCGGAGGCCTTTTCCGAACTCCACGCGGCGGGCAAGGTCCGGCATTTCGGGGTGAGCAATCAGAATCCCTCCCAGATGGCGTTTCTGCAGCAGTCTCTGCCTTTTCCGATCGTGGCGAATCAAATGCAGTTCAGCATCGCCCACACCCCGATGATTGACCACGGACTGAATGTGAATATGGCGGATGAACCGGCGGTGGACCGTGACGGCGGCGTGCTCGATTTCTGTCAGCTGCATAAAATCACCGTCCAGCCCTGGTCGCCACTGCAGGCCGGATTTTTTGGCGGGGTGTTTCTGGATCATCCGGATTATGCGGAATTGAATGAGGTGCTCGAACGGATTGCGGAGGAACAGGGCGTGGAGGCCTCCGCCGTGGCGATTGCCTGGCTGTTGCGGCATCCGGCCAAAATGCAGCCGGTGCTGGGAAGCATGAATCCGGAGCGGATCCGGAAAATGGCCCGGGCCTGTGAGGTGGAGCTGGGGCGTCAGGAATGGTACGAGATCTACCGCGCGGCGGAAAACCGGCTGCCCTGATCTCTGCGATCCCGTCCATCCAACATGAAATGAGAAATATTCTTGCAAATGTTCGGCATATAAATCAAAAGGCTTGCATTTATGCATCCAGAAAACCATTCTCCATGTCAAAGTGTGAAACTGCGGGACCTCAGTCCCGGAAGTTGCTGCACCGTGGTGAAAATGGACGATGCTAATAGCAGCGCGCGTTTAAAATCCATGGGGATCTGTCTGGGGCGGACGCTGGAGGTGCTCAAAGCGGGGGATCCGCTGATCGTGAAAGTGTACGGAACCCGGATCGGGCTTTCCGCCCGACTGGCGGAGGAGATTGAAGTGCAGGGCTGCGAAGGTTCGCGGCGCTGCTGGGAGAAGATGCTTCCCCATGGATAAGATCCCCGAACCTTCTCTCCGCATTGCTCTGGCGGGAAACCCGAATGCCGGGAAAACCACGCTGTTCAATGCCCTGACCGGAATGCGGATGCAGACGGGGAATTTTGCCGGTACCACGGTGACCAAAAAAACCGGGCTGTGCAAACTTCAGGAGCACCGGGTGGAGCTGATTGACCTGCCCGGAATGTACTCTCTGGAGGCGAGCAGTGTTGAAGAGAAGGTGGCCGGGGAAGTGCTGATGGGCGCCAATCCCTCCTATCCGCGTCCGGACCTGGTGGTGGTGGTTCTGGATGCCACCAATCTGGAGCGG
>JBMTJR010000113.1:0-7406 GCA_049438565.1 Kiritimatiellia bacterium | reverse complement strand
GGTGGTCCCCCAGGTCATGGGAGGATTCAAGGTCGCGGTGTCGGTGATTTTCTGGTCCGGACTGTTGCTGGCCTCCCCGTTTATGGTGTTTTTTATCGCCCAGTTTATCTTTCCCGGACTGCATGCGCACGAAAAACGGGTGATCCGCCGTTCCTCCTGGGCGGCAGTACTGCTGTTCTTCGGGGGGGCCGCGCTGGGATATTACGGTACCATCGCCTATGCTCTGCAAAACCTGATCCTCACCATCAACGAATGGATGGGAACCTCTTCGGAATGGATTTATCTGACCGATTATATTGCGTTTGTTCTGAAGCTGGTGATCGGATTTGGTCTAGCCTTCGAACTGCCGCTGGTGGTGCTGATGGTTGGATATGCGGATCTGGTGGAAAGCGCGTCCCTGCGCAAAGCCCGCCGGCACGTGATCGTGGGTCTACTGGTCATGGCCATGCTGCTCACCCCGCCGGAGCCGGTTTCACAGATCATCATGGCAGGCGCCCTCTACATCCTGTACGAGGGATGCATCCTGCTGATCTCCCTTCACGAGCGGAAGAGCCAGGTCACCAAATAGTGGGCACCTGCCCGGTTTCCTGAATCTGCCGGTCCCGGGTAATCAGAGAAAGATGTTTATCCGTTGGCCCGCGCCTCCAGCTCTCCCCAGCGCGCAAACAGTTCATCCATTTCCAACGGAATCGCTTCACTGCGGTCGATCACCGGCTGACGCTCCTCCAATGGACGCTGATAAAAATCCGGATCCGACATGGTTTTGCCCAGGGTATCCAGCTCCTGTTCAAGGGCATCAATTTTCAGCGGAATCTGCTCCAACTCCCGTTTTTCTTTTCCGTTCAGAGGATTCTTCCTGCTCCTTTCTGACTTCCGCCCCCCGGCCTCCGGCTTCCGGTCCCCGGCTTCCGACCTCCGACTCTGCTCCAGCCAGTCATCGTAGCCGCCGGGATACTCTTTCCAGACCCCACCGCCCTCTGCCGCCAGCGTTTCCGTGACCACATTGTTGATGAACTCCCGGTCATGACTCACCAGCAGCAGGGTGCCCTCATAATCCACCAGCAAAGCCTCCAACAGTTCCAGCGTCTCGATATCCAAATCGTTTGTGGGCTCGTCCATCACCAGCACATTTCCCGGTTTGGTGAACATTTTGGCCAGCAACAGACGGTTCCGCTCGCCGCCACTGAGCACTTTCACCGGGGTGCGGGCCCGGGCGGGCGGAAACAGAAAATCCTCCAGATAACTGATGACATGGCGGCGCTGTCCGTGAAACATCACATACTCATTTCCATCCGCCACGTTGTCCTGCAGGCTCTTTTCCTCGTTCAGGGCCATGCGGTGCTGGTCAAAAAAAGTAACTTCCAGGCGGGTGCCGTGCTCGACCGTGCCGGACTGCGGCTCCAGCATCCCCAGCAGCAGCTTGAGCAGCGTGGATTTTCCGCAACCGTTCGGACCCAGAATTCCGATTTTGTCTCCGCGGTGAATCACCAGAGAAAGATCTTTCACCTGCGGACCGTCTCCCCAGTCGAAACTGATGTTAGCGGTTTCCAGCACCTTCCGTCCGCTGCGCTCCGCCTCCTGCAGCTGCAGATTGGCGGTTCCGGTCTGTTCCCGACGCTGACGCCGCTCCTCGCGCATTTTCTTCAGAGCCCGCACCCTCCCCTCATTCCGGGTGCGGCGGGCCTTGATTCCCTGACGGATCCAGCGCTCCTCCGCCGCCAGCCTTTTATCGAACAGAGCGGCCTGTTTCTCTTCTGCGGCCAACTGCTCCTCCCGGCGGATCAGGTATTTGTCGTATCCACAGTCCCAGTCGCTCAGCTGACCCCGGTCCAGTTCCAGAATCCGGGTCGCAAGGCTGCGCAGAAACTGACGGTCGTGGGTGACAAACAGCACCGCACCCGGGAAGCGGGGGAGGAAATTCTCGAGCCAGCGGATCCCCTCCACATCGAGATGGTTGGTGGGTTCATCCAGCAGGAGCAGATCCGGTTCACCCACCAGGGCGGAGGCGAGGAGGACCCGGCGTTTCTGTCCGCCGGAAAAACTGTCAAACACCCCTTCCGGATCCAGGTCCATTTGGGAGAGCAACTTATCCATCCGCAGATGAAATTCCGGTTCGTGAATCTGCTCCGGATGATCCTCCTCAATCAGTTCCCGCACGGTCCCGGGGCGGGAGGCGGGAAAGACCTGGGAAAGAGTGGCCACTTTGCAGCCGCTGCGGAAAGCCAGGGTGCCCTGATCCGGTTTTTCCCGTCCGGCCAGAATCCGCAGCAGGGTCGACTTTCCCTCTCCGTTCCGGCCCACCAGACAGACCCGTTCCCCCGGGTCCAGCGTAAAGCTGACCCCATCCAACAAAGGAGGACCGCCATAACGGATCGAGAGAGATTGAACACTGAGCAATGCCATAAAAAAATCCCTCTGCCGAAAAGAGGGGTAAAAATGGTCGGGGCGACAAGATTCGAACTTGCGACTTCTTGCACCCGAAGCAAGCGCTCTACCAGGCTGAGCCACGCCCCGACCAAGGGGAATGCGAATTAAAGAGATTACACCAGATCCGCAAGCACAAACTACGGATTTTCAGAATCCTGGGCCGCCAGTTTTGCCTCCAGCGCGGCCACCCGTTCCTGCAGTTTGCCAAGCCGGTTGAGGTTGGAGAGGGTTTTGCTGTATTTTTTAAATTCGGTGGCGGGCGTTCCCCATACGTAAGTGCCGGGGGGCACATCTTTGGTGACTCCGCCCTGGGCCCCCACCACCGATTTTTCACCGATGGTCAGATGGCCGGCCACTCCGACCTGTCCGGCCAGAATCGCGTTCTTTTTCACCACGGTGCTGCCGCTGATTCCCACCTGGGATACCAGCACCACATCATCCTCGATCACCACGTTGTGGGCAATCTGCACCAGATTGTCCACTTTCACCCGGTTGCCGATGCGGGTTTCACCAAAACGGGCCCGGTCCACACAGCTGTGTGCCCCGATTTCCACATCATCACCCAGCCGCACTATTCCGACCTGTGGAACTTTGGTGCGGGAACCGTCATTTTCCACCGTGTAACCGAAACCATCGCTCCCAATTACCACGTGGTTATGCAAAATGACCCGGTTGCCCACCACCACGTTTTCCCGTAACACCGCGCCGGCATGAAACAGACAGCCCTCCCCCACCCGGGCATTCTGGGAAATAAGGACTGCTGCAAGCAGTACACTACCGTCCCCAATCTCCGCTCCCTCTTCGATCACCACATGCGGTCCGATATGGAGGCCTTTGCCCAATTTAGCGGATTCCGAGATCACCGCCGTGGGATGAATTCCTTCTGAATAGCGGACCGGCGGAGGACAGAAAATGCGGCAGACCTCCGCAAACGCGGCATCCGGATTCTCCACCCGGATCAGGGCGCATTCCGCAGGCTCTTCCCGGACACGGCTTCATGCAGTCCGCCCACCGAATGAATCTCCAGATCTCCGGATCCCAGAAGTTCTCCGCCCACCCGCTCGACAATTTCATGCAGCTTCATGCGTTCACTCCGCCGCAGCCGGAGCTACGATGGCCCGGGAATTCAGTTCCCGAATCACCAGATCGGTTCTATCCATGGTTTTCTCGGTATACGGGATCACCGGGAGTCCGTTGGGGGTCTTGGCAGATGAATCCAGCACCACTTCCCAGCCCTGCTGTTCCGCCATTTCCGCCACCTGTTTGTTCACCTTTTCCACAATGGCCCGGCGCAGACGCAGTCCTTTTTCTTCAAGGTTCCGCTGAAACTGCGTGCGCTCCTGCCGCAGTTCCTGCTCCTCCCGGTTCAACTCCTCCAGTTGCGCCGTGGCCTCCTCCACCATCTTTTTGCGATCCGCCTCCGCCACATCCGGCTGAGCCGCCCGGTTGCGCAGATCATTAAAGGCCTGCTGTTTCTCCTGCAGAGACTGCACTTTCTGCTGCTGTTCCTGCTGAAAAGCCCCCACCTCCTCGCGGAGTTTCTGGTCCTCCATTTTCAGCTCGATGTATTCCTCAAACACGGTTTGAAAATGAACCGTCACCACCTCCGCCCGCAACCGGGCGCCGGGCAAGGCAAGAAGCAAAATCAGGGTCAGAGAAGATTTGGTCGGGAATTTCATATGCAGACCATAACGGGATTAGAAAGAATATCCAATGAGAAAACTGAACAGCCCCCCGGAATCCGCATTGCTTTCACTGCTTTGCAGCTGCCAGGAATAATCAAAACGCAGGGGAAAACCGGGCATGTCAATCCGCAGTCCCACCCCGTAACTGGAGTTGGCTTCCCCCACGTCCGCATCAAAGGAATCGCTGTTGACCACCCCCCAGTCGTAAAACATGGCATAGCGGAACATTTCACTGAGCGGAATGGTGTACTCTGCGGAGGCAAAAAGGGAGGTCTGTCCACCCACCGGATCTCCGTTTTCGTCCACCGGACTCACTTCCCGGAATTCAAATCCGCGGATGGTGCGCGATCCCCCGAGGAAGAGCCGGTCAAAAATCGCCACCCGGTCGGAATCTCCATAAAAATCCACCGAACGGGCCCAGGCCTGAAGATTCAGCACATGGTCCAGCACAATCGGGTAGTAGTAGGAGGAGCGGGCCCCCACCTCATAAATCGAGGTGTCAAATCCCAGAGGACCTCCGGTAAATCCGGCGTCCAAAATGACCCTCCCTCCCCGGGTGGGAATCCAGACTTCATTGCGGGTGTCCCGGGAGAGGCTGAAGTCCAGACCGCTGCGCAGACTGGTTCCCTCTTCAATCTGGATCACCTCCGAGGCATCCTCCGCCACATCGTACACCTCGATCTCCTCCAGGGTGTAGGTGACACCGCCGCGCCAGCGGCTGGTCAGCGCTTTGCGGAGTCCCACACTGAAACCGGTATTTTTCTGGTCATAATCATCACTGAAATAACGGCTGTCGTTCTGAAATCCACTCACACTGAGGGTGAGCTGACGGTCCAGAAACCAGGGGCGGACGTAGCTGACATCAATATCCGTCCGCTCGGTTCCAAGCTGCAGACGGGTCCGCAATTTCTGTCCTCCGCCCGTAAACGCCGGGGGGTCTCCAATGTCGAAATTTCCCTGGGACAGCTCCACAAATCCCACCAGTTTGTCCTCACTGGAAAACCCGACCCCGGCCAGAAACTGTCCGCTCCGCCCCTCTTTCACTTCAAATTCCACGTCATAAACCCCCGGATCATCGGTGGGCAGCAGGGTGTAGTTCGCCGAATCCAGAAAGCCCAGATTCCGCAGTCGGCGGGCACTGTTGCGTGCCAGAACTTCATTCAGCACATCGCCGGGGAACACCAGCAGTTCGCGGCGGATCACCGGATCCTTGGTCCGGGTATTACCCCGAATCAGCACATCACGCACCTTGGCCACCCGCCCTTCATTCACCGTGTAGATAATATCCACCTGATTTTTTTCCGCCGTGAGCAGAATGCGTTCGGAAATCCGGGTCTCGGAAAAGCCCCGGTTGTTGTAATAATCCCGAATCCGGTTGCGGCCCTCCAGGATCTTATCCGAGGCGGCAATCCCCCCCACCTGCAGCGGAACCTGCGCACCCAGCAGAGAGGAGGGATAAAGCGAATTTCCCTCAACCCGAATGCTGTTGACCCGGTACTGGTCATAGGCGGTGATCGGGATATTCAGTTTGAGACCGCCTTTCACCTCCACAATTTCATACGGACCCGCCTTGGCATCCAGATATCCCTGGCGTCGGTAAAGTTCCTCCAGACTGGAGAGGTCCTGCCGCAGGAGTGATTCCTGCAGTTTTCCCCGTCCGGTAATAAAACTGAGAAACCAGGTCTCTTTCTGCATCATCGCCCGCATCAGCTGGGTCCGGGTGTAAAAGATCCGTCCGGGGAAACGGATATCCTTGACCTTTTGCGGCTCCCCCTCGTCCACGGTGATTCGCAACTGGGTGAACCCCTCCTCATCCGGCGGACTGAGATCCACGGAGAATTCGACATTGGTGTAAAAATCTTTCTGATATTTTTCGCGGACCGTTTGCAGTTTGCCCATGACCAGGGGAATATCGACCCGGTCACTCAAATTCAGCTCCAGCCACTCCCGCACCCGCTCATTGGAGAAATGCCGGGCCCCCTCCACGGTGATGCTCCGCAGGCGGGGCCGCTCCTCTACCACATACGTAAGAATCAATCCCCCGGGGGTATTCTCAACTTCCGCACCCACGTAGGCGTAGCGGCCGGTGGCCTGCAGACTCCGAATGTCCTGATTCACCACGGCGGGATTGTATTCATCCCCCACACGCGGCTGCACAAAAGCCTTCACCGCAGAGAGTTCCACCTCCCGGCCCGGAATCTGACTTCGAACCTGAATTTGTGCAATGCTTGCCGCCAGCGAAAGTGACCGCAGGAGAGCCAGAAGCAGGAGCAGAGGGAGGATACGTTTGATCATAGAAAAATTCTCGCTAGAGCGGTGAATCAATTTCCCGCGGTTCACGGGTTTCAAATCGGGTGGTCTCCTCAAAAAAGCTCAACTCCACTTCCCCAACCGCCCCGTTTCGGTTTTTGGCAATATCCACAATCGCCAGATTCGGTTCGCCGGCCCGGGGATCTCCCGGATAGCGCGAGGGACGCCGCAACAGCATCACCACGTCGGCATCCTGTTCAATCGCTCCGGAGTCCCGCAGGTCCGAGAGCTTGGGAACCCCGCTGGTGCGGTCCCGCTTCTCTGCATCGCGGCTGAGCTGGCTGAGCACCATCACCGGCACTTTCAGCTCTTTGGCCATGGATTTGAGTTCGCTGGAGATTCCCGCCACTTCACGCTGCCATCCGTCTTTGCTCTGTTTGGCGCAATGGGAAATCTGCAGATAATCAACCACGATAAATCCAATATTGTGCTTGTTCTTGAGCCGACGCGCCCGCGCCCGCATTTCGAGTACATCCAGCCCCCCGGAATCATCAATGTAAATCGGAGCATGCTTCAACTCCTCGCCGGCATTCATCAACCTTGAATGCTGCTCGCTGGTAAGAAACCCACCCATAATTTTGCTCATGGAAACCCGGGCGCGGCAGCAGATCATCCGCTGAACCAGGGACGCGGCCGACATTTCCAGACTGAACACGGCCACCCCTTTGGGTTCCCGGTTCGGATCCCCCACCCCCGTCGCCACATTTTCCGCAATATTCAGCGCCAGAGAAGTTTTCCCCATCGAAGGCCGGGCGGCCAGCACGATCATCTCCGCCGGCTTGAGCCCGTGCAGCATCTTGTCGATATCCCGGTACCCACTGGGAATCCCCAGCATCTTGTTTTTGTTGTCGGCGATCTCATTGAGTTCTTTGATCGCGGTGCCGACCAGATCAGACCAGGGATGCCAGACCTTACTGCTCCCCCCCAGCAAATTTAAAAAAGCACTCTGAGTCTCTGTGACCAGCAGCTCCACATCCTTTTCGG